>NZ_KV790840.1:0-1849 GCF_001807725.1 Granulicatella sp. HMSC31F03
GCGGTAACACGGGTTCGAGTCCCGTACGGGTCATCGCTTAAGCCTACTGAAAAGTAGGCTTTTTGTTTTGATAAATAATAAAAAGAATAGAACAAACTCCTTTTTCTAGTAAATAAGAAGAGTTTGCTCAAATAATGGATTAAAAGAGTGATACAAAACCACATAAAAACGAGAAAACCCAACCTGCAAAAGAAGGACATGACGTTTTTCAAGAGGGCAAGGATAACCTTTCTCTCCTCGATTGTACTATATAGAAAGAGGAAATTAAGGTGAAACTATAACTTTTATTTAAGTGGTAGCTTTAATTGTATGGTTTGCAGGTGTCATAAGAAGGCAATTGAATGGATTATTATTAAATATTATGGAAAAATAGGAGGAAATGATGTTAAGAGCGGATGAAGAAAAAATACTATGGTTATTTGAAAATTATTCGGGATATCGAATTGCTAAAGAGAGTGGTATTTCACAGTCTATCGTTGCGAGACTAATAAATGGAACTAGAGAATTGAAAAACATTTCTTTTGAAACAGCGAGCAAACTGAATGAATGTGCAGAAAGACTAATTAAAGATGAGGTTAACCAATAAATAATTTCTAAACCAAATCGATAATTTTGACCGAAACGATGGAAGAATTCAGAGTACAATTGGAGAGATATAAAATCAAGAAAATTAAAGATTAAAAAAAGCGGGCTAGTGATGATATGTACCCCCTTTACTGGACAAACCAGTAAAGGGGGTATTTATTATGCGTTACTCATTCGAATTCAAAATGAAATGTGTCGAATTATATCGACAAGGAATATGGGCTGAGACACCTGAAAAAGTTATGAAGAGGAGTTTTCAAAGAAAAATATTGAATTGGGATAAAATTGAAAGGATTCATGGTCCTAAAGGATTGGAGCGTGTTAAAAAACAAAGAAATTGGACGGTAGAAGAAAAATTGACATTTGTTTTACAGGTTTTAAATGGAAAAGCTCTAACAGAGGTTGCTTTTTCAGCGGGAATAAGTGAAGGATTATTAGGTTCTTGGGTTCACAAGTATAAAACTTATGGATATAATGGTTTAAAGAATAAGAAAAGAGGACGACCATTATCTAAGGAGCCTATTATGAATAAAAAAGCTATACCTGATAACCTTTCAGAATCCGAACGAGAAGAATTAGTTCGATTACGTGAACGAAATGCATATTTAGAAGCTGAAATTGCTGTTATAAAAAAATGAGAACCTTGAGAGAAGAACAGGAAGCTGCGCTTCTCAAGGCGAGAAAGCAGCGATCATCAAGGAATTACGAGAAGTAGGATAATAACTAAAACATCTTCTTAAAGCGATGAAAATGGCTAAATCTACTTACTATTTCGAATTGAATAAAATTGATGCTGTGGCTGAGAAGAATGGTGTTTTATTATCAGAAATCAAAAAAATATTTCATGAAAATAAAGGTAGATATGGCGTTAGAAGAATTTACCAAGAACTTTGCCGTAAAGGTCACGTAGTTAATCATAAAAGAGTTCAACGTCTTATGCATGTAAATGGATTGTTTGGAAAACGACCTAAAGAAAAATACCATTCTTATCAAGGTAATGTTGGAAAAGTTGCTGATAATATTATTAACAGAGATTTCACGACCGATAGGCCACTTCAAAAATGGAGTACAGATGTATCTCAATTCACTTTCCCTTGGGGAAAATGTTTCTTTTCTCCAATTTTAGATATGTCTTCTAATGAAATAATCTCCTATGATCTTTCTTTAAGTCCCAACTTAGAACAGGTTCAAAGGATGTTAAATAGAGCTTTCAAAAAATTCCCTGATGTTAATGGATTGATTCTCCATTCTGATCAAGGTTGGC
>NZ_KV790841.1:0-46722 GCF_001807725.1 Granulicatella sp. HMSC31F03
CCATGCGTTCAGCTTAATTATTAATGTGTCCAGGGATCTGGGTACATATCAGTGATAGCTCGCTTTTTTTGTACTCATTTTGTACTCAATTTTATACTATTGTACGATTTAGCAGGAAGCGTAAACATTGATTTTACAACACTTTGAAACGATAGGAAACGTTATGAAACGTTAAATATGGAGCCGAGGGGAGTCGAACCCCTGTCCAAGTATATCGACACAATCAAATCTACATTCATAGTTTATCTATTTAAGTTTCGCTACTGATTAGCTGATAAACAAGCATCATCTTAAGCTAGCCTGATAATCTCTTATTCACTTAGACAGGCGGAAAAGTGAATCGTATCCCACTGATTATAGGACCTGGACCCGAGCACATGGGCGATGCCGGACAGATCTTAGCTAGCAGTTATTAAGCTGCGAAAGCTAAAGTGTTTGTTTGTTGTTTGTCAGTTATATTTAACTGTAACGTTTTTACGTAGACGTAACCTACGGAATGCATTGAAAGCTCAACCTATACCTGTCGAATCCGTAACGACCCCGTATAAAAGTAAAAACCTAGGGAATTCCCTAGGTTCCTATTGTAACAAAGTTTTAAATGACATGCAATTCTTTAATAATCACGCATTTTTATTGGAATGAAACTAAATTCATCGTCTTTTGCTTCTTTACGGAGAGCAAAGTGATTCGTTTGGTTTAATGCCTTTAAGTTAAATTTCCCTTCAGAATATTCAACAATGTTCAATGAAGCATTTCCAATAAGTTCTGATAATTGAAAGTCTGGGATTAATTCATGAAGCATATTTCGAATAGTCATGCCGTGGCTGACAATCAGTACATTATGATTCGTATCTCTGTGTTGATTCACTACTTTTAGAAGTCCTTTTTCAACACGTAACCAAAACTCCATAAAGTTTTCCCCAAGGTGATCAGGGTCCAGCTCTTTCAGACCATTAAGTTCTTCTTGGATATTTCTTCCACCTAAGTCGTCAAAGTTTCTTTGAAGTTTTTTATACAACTCGCTCCATAAGTCGTTCGCCGATTTTCCTTCTAAGCTTCCAAAGAAAACTTCGCGAAATTCTGGCATCATTTCAATAGTGAGGTTATCACGGTTGGGATGGTTTTTAAGAAATAGTTGGGCAGTTTCAACGGTTCTACGCAAGTCACTAGTATAGACGGCGTCAAAATGAACATCTCGCATTCCTAAACCAGAACGAATAGCATCAAGGCGACCTTCTTTTGTTAGAGGAGTATCAGACCATCCTTGCATTAAATTGTAGCGGTTAAAGACGGTTTCTCCATGTCGCATAAAATATAAAGTTACCCCTTTTTTCGTCATAAAAAGACCTCCGTTCTTGTTCTTTATTCTATTGTAAACTGATTTTTAAAAAATTGCTAATTTAAAATGAAGAATTACCAAGAAAAAATCCGATTCCCACACAACAGAGACCTCCAATTAGACTTACAATCATATAAAGAATCGCAAGGGGAGTATTACCATTTTGGATTAACTGAAGGGATTCTAAACTGAATGTTGAAAAAGTAGTAAATCCACCACAGACTCCAGTAATTAAAAGCCACTGATCTCCTTCGAACCAATGTCCCTGTTGGAATTTAGCACCTAAATATCCGATGGCAAGCGAACCTAATAAATTAATTAGTAGTGTTTTTGATGGAAATTCATGTTGGAAAGGAAGTTGAGATAGTAAATAACGTAGAATTGCCCCAATCGCTCCACCAATTCCGACAAAAAGTAATGACATAGTATCCTTCTTTCTAATTTGAATATATTCATTATACCTGTTTTTTGCAAAAAATAAAAAGCTGGAGTAAATCCAGCTTTTACTTTATTTAAAGAATAGACTTCCAAGAACAATAATTCCGAGTGCAATTCGGTACCAACCAAACGCTTGGAAATCGTGTTGTTTGATGTATTTTAATAAGAATTTAATTACGAATAGCGAAACAACAAATGAAACAACTGATCCAACTACTAAAATAATAAATTCAGCAAATGAATAGTGGAATCCAAATTTTAATAGTTTTAATCCACTAGCACCAAACATAATTGGAATGCCCATGAAGAATGAAAATTCAGTAGCGATTGAACGACTTGTTCCAACAAGTAAACCACCAAGGATGGTTGATCCAGAACGGCTAGTACCTGGTACAAGAGCTAAGCATTGGAAAAGTCCAATTTTAATAGCCGTCAAAATGTCTAACTCTTTAAAGCTTTTAATTTTCGGCTCGATATTTTTGTGTTGTCTTTCGATGTAAATGAAAGCAACCCCGTATACAATTAAAGCAAGTGCGATAATGATTGGTTTATTAAAATATTCATCCATAAAGTCATTTAAAATGAATCCTAGAATAACGGCTGGGATACATCCGATAATCACTTTCTTCCAAAGATCAATGGTTTCAATGAATTCTTTACGTTTCTTATTTTTTGCAAATGGATTTAATTTGTTGAAATAAACAAGGACAACCGCCAATATGGCACCAAGTTGAATGACAACATTAAACATCTCTAGGAATTTAGCAGAAACGTCTAATTGAATAATCTCGTTCACTAAAATTAAATGACCTGTACTACTAATTGGTAGCCATTCAGTAACGCCTTCGATAATTCCTAAAATAATAGTTTTAATAATCTCTATAAGATTAAGCATTTTTCCACTCCTTTATAAAGTCTGCTAACAACGATTATACTGCTTTCTGGCAAGGATTACCACAATAAAGAAGAAAGTCTCTTCAAAAAAAGAAGAGACTTAAAAGTGGGTTTTATTGAGGTACGACACAAACCACTTCTGGGGCGTAGAAATCTTTTTGAAGAAGTGTGAGTTCACCAGTTTCTAAGTCGCGTTTAAATAGCGTTAAGTTGTCTGATTCTTGGTGTCCAACAACGACATAAGCTTCATCATTACTTAAGTGGAAATCACGAGGAACTGACCCACAACTATTAATAGTTTGTACGAGTGTGAGTAATCCGCTTGATTCATCTACTGAGAAAGTGTATAACGCGTCAAAGCCTCGGTTTGAGGCATAAACAAAACGTCCGTCGCGGGTGATATGAATAGCGCCTCCCCAAGCTTGTTGGTCTTCAGTCGTTAATGCTATCTTGTCTAAGTTTCTAAAAGTTCCATTTTTGTTATTGTAAGAGAGTACTTCTACAGTTGCGTCTAGTTCGCAAATCAGATAAGCAATAGGCAGCGTTGGATGAAATGCAAGGTGACGAGGACCGCTACCAGCTTTTGTCTTATACTGTGCGACTTCTTCTAAGCCTTCTGCTGTACGTTTATATGTAAATACAGTATCGATTCCTAAGTCACATACCACAATCCATTTTTCATCTGGAGTGTAATCTGTATAGTGAACATGTGGAGCTGTTTGATTTTCATGAATGCTAGATCCTGAATGCACTTTTTTATCGACAAAAGAAATCGAATGATTTTTATTATCATAATGGTATAGTTCTACAAAACCTCCGTGATAGTTTGCAGTTAGTAAATCATGCGAACGCTCATTATATCGAATATAGCAAGGAACGGCTTGTTGATCGTAGAATGATGATAAACGTTTGACTGGAGAGGTGAGGGTAAGGTTTGCAGTGACTCCTGCATCCTTGTGCTCTTTTCCAACTGCAAAAAGTAGATGATTCTCTTTTGAATAATATAAGTAGGTTGGATTTTCTAGTGCTGCTTCTAAAGTCAGGTTTTCTAATTGTTCAGTCTCTTTATTCAAAATTACAGAGTAAACACCTTTACTTTCTCTTTTGGTATAAGTTCCTAAATAAAATTTTTCTTTCATGAGATTCCCTCCATGTCACAAGATAAAATAATTATACAATTTTTTCTAAAATCTAATCAAATGTTAATCATAGACGGAGAAAATATGATACACTAGAGGAAAATGTGATAAGGAGGAATCTTATGGATAATAAACCAGAAAACCAAGGAAAGACATGGTTTTGGAGATGGTTTTTAGATAATCAGCTAGTGAGCGGTCTTTTAATCTTATCATTACTACTCATTAATTTAATTTTATTTTCTCAAACGTCTTATTTATTTAATCCGTTAAAAGACTTTATTTCGGCAATTGGAGTTCCTGTTGCTTGTGGAGCAGTAATTTATTATTTAGTAAAACCGATTTATGATTATTTGCTGAATAAAAAGGTTCCAAAGGGAATTGCTATTTTATTAGTAATGGTTGGCGTAATTGTTATTTTTATTATGATTATTACAAGCCTTGTTCCAATTATTCAAAAGCAATTATTAGATTTAGTATCACAACTACCATACTATTATCAAATTATTAGTGAGCAAGTTGAAAAATTCATGCAGACTGGCTTCTTTGAAACGATTCAAGAGCAATTCAACAAGATTAACACTGATTTTATTCAATCAATTACAGAACGATTAAATGGAATTTTGAATTTTACTTTTAGCGGTATAGGTAGTGTTGTAGGAATTATTGGGGATATCGTAATTACGATAATGACAATGCCAGTAATTCTTTATTACCTTCTCAAAGACGGAAATAAAGTGATTCCATTTGTGACTAGAATGTTTCCAACACGATCTCAACACAAGATTAGTGTGATGTTAAATGAAATGAATCAACAAGTGAGTTCTTATATCCGTGGACAAATTACAGTTGCTATCTGTGTTGGATTTACTTATATCATTGGATATACGCTTATTGGATTACCTTACGGAGTTACTATAGGGATGATAGCAGGTCTTCTAACCATTATTCCTTATTTAGGATCTATAATTGGGTTGACGCCAGCTTTAATTATTGGTTTTGTTACCAATCCTACTCTAGCACTCCACGTATTTTTGGTTTTTGTTATTGAACAATTAATTGAAAGTCGTGTCTTACAACCTTTAATTTTAGGATCATCATTAAAAATGCATCCTGTAACAATTTTGATTATTTTACTGGCTGCTGGAAAGATGTTTGGACTTGTTGGGTTATTAATAGCTGTCCCAGTCTATGCAGTGGTTAAAGTATTCATTACGCATTTCTTTGCGTGGTATAAGGAATACTCTGGTCTGTACTACAATGATAAAGTTGAAGAAGTACAGATTGAAGAATAAACTTCCGAATCTCTCTTACAAAACGTATTGTTAAGTAAGGGAGGTTTTTTTATGCTTTATATTTTCATTGCACTAATGGGTGCTTCTATTGGAAGTTTTATCAATGTTGTTAGTGTTCGACTAAATAATGGAGAAAATTTTATATCTACAAGATCTCATTGTCCAAGTTGTGGACATATTCTTCACTTTTGGGATTTAATTCCGATTTTCTCTTATCTTTATCTTAGAGGATGTTGTCGCTACTGCCATCATAAAATTGGGGGACGATATTATTTTATTGAAGTATTCGTCTCTTTATTATTTATTTTGGTAGCTCTATTAAAAGGTCCGCTAGATATCTTAGGATTCTTTTTTTGTTCTTTTTTAGTATTAATCGCATTGATGGATATTGATTCCTATGAAGTTGATTTAAGAGTACTTTTATTGCTATTACTTTTTGAAATAATACTTAGTTCTCATACATGGGAAGAACGAATATTTTCAATGATAATTGGATTCTTGTTTTATGGGATTATTAAGAGTTTAGGGCACTTTATTTGGAAAGAAGAAGCTTTTGGAATGGGAGATGTTTATTTTTTAGCAACATTAGGAATCATTTTTTCTCCAACCCAGATTTTTTTTGTAGGCTTGCTTTCTTTTGTATGTGGAGGAGTATTTTGTTGTTTTTTGCATTTTTTCTTTAGACTAAAAGAGCGAAGTAATAAAATCCCATTTACACCTTTTATAAGTATGAGTGCCATTATAACTTATTTATTTTCAATTCAATGGATTGGCTAGTTAAACGTTATTCTCTTTTGAGTTTTAGTTTGATTTTAAGTATAAAAACTATACTAAGACTATTCTATCTGGCAAATATAAAAACAAAAGAGTGTATCCGAATTGTGAACAAATGTTTTTGATATGTGGATATCTTTTGACAGAAAGCTATAAACTTGTGTAAGATAGACGCCATATAAGAAAGAGAATAGAGGAAATATATGAACAACATTGTAGAGAGACTGAGTAAGCTCAGTTTAATTAATCGAATCGTAATTGGAATGGGAATTGGCATTTTTTTAGGAATTTTTGTTCCTTCTTTAACAGTCGTTGGAATCTTAGGAACTGTCTTTGTAAATGCATTAAAAGCAATTGCGCCTTTGCTAGTATTTTTTATCGTAATGAGTGCTTTAGCTCAACATAAAGAAGGTCATGAAACAAATATGAAGTCAATCGTTCTTCTCTATTTATTTGGAACTTTTGGAGCTGCTTTAGTTGGAGTAATTGCAAGCTTTGCATTTCCTATAACAATGACTCTTGCAGAAAGTACGACAGAAGTCACTGCACCGCAAGGAATCGCTGCAGTATTGGAAACTTTAGTTCTTAAATTAGTAGATAACCCGGTAAATGCATTAGTTTCTGCAAATTATATTGGAATATTATCTTGGGCAGTTCTATTTGGGATGGCATTTAGAAGAGGGGACGAACCTATGAAGAATCTTTTAAAGCAAGTATCAGATGCAACTAGTCATGTAGTGAAGTTAGTAATTAGTTTTGCACCTATTGGAATAATGGGGTTAGTATATACAACTGTCTCAGAAAATGGAGTAGGGGTATTTGCGAATTATGGTAGTTTAATATTAGTACTGATTGGAAGCATGTTTTTTGTAGCTTTTGTTATGAATCCAATCATCGTATTCTTTATGATCAAAGAAAATCCATTTCCGCTTGTTTTACGCTGTTTAAAAGAAAGCGGAGTAACTGCTTTCTTTGTTCGTAGCTCTGCAGCAAATATTCCAGTAAATATGCAACTCTGTAAAGATTTAGGATTGGACGAAGATAGTTATTCTGTATCAATCCCACTAGGGGCAACGATTAATATGGCGGGGGCTGCAATTACAATCACAGTATTAACTTTAGCAGCAGTAAATACTTTAGGAATTCAAGTTGATTTTCTAACAGCATTAGTACTTAGTGTGTTATCAACAATTGCTGCTTGTGGGGCATCTGGTGTCACAGGTGGATCATTATTATTAATCCCTGTAGCATGTAGTTTATTTGGAATTTCTAATGATATCGCTATGCAAGTTGTAGGTGTCGGTTTTATTATCGGCGTTCTACAAGATTCTTGTGAGACTGCATTGAATTCTTCTACAGATGTATTATTTACAGCTGCAGCAGAATTTAGACAATGGAAAAAAGAAGGACGCAACATTCAACTGAATCCTCAGTTAGCAGAATTAGAGTAGTATATTGAAAAACCTCTATTCAACAAATTTGTTGAATAGAGGTTTTTGTTATGCATTTTTTGCATGTCTTCTTTGAGCAGCCGTTTGAATAATTCGATCTGCAAGGTGTTGATTTCTAACGAGAATTGGTCCGTGGAAATAAGAGCAAAACACGTTTTTGTAGTGACAACCTTCCGCATGATCTTCTTCATTATTTCCAAAACCTTTTACTACTTTTCCAAGAGGTTTCATATTTTTACCTAAGTAAGTTCTACCAATATGATTCTCGTATCCTAAATACGTTTCTCCAAATTCTTCGTTAAAGATTTCAACATCACCAATTAAACGATTTGGAAATTGACCGTTAGTGCAAACGTCGATAGCACTAATCCCATTGAGACGTTCGCCACTAGCATTTACGTAATAACGGCCTAATAATTGGAAACCACCGCAAATAGCTACGACAACTCCATCATCTTCAATATACTCGATTAAAGTATCTTTTTTGTTTTGAAGATCTTTTGCAACAACAGTTTGTTCATAATCTTGACCACCGCCAAACATTACGATATCAAATTCTTCTGGATTGAAGTCTTCTTCTAAGCTAATAAGAGTAGTTTCGACTTCGTATCCTAATTTTTTTGCACGGTGTTGTAACATGAGTAAGTTTCCATTATCACCGTATGTGTTCATTAGGTTTCCGTATAAATGACAGATTCTTAATTTCATCCGTTCATCCCTTCCTTAAGGTATCCTTCTTTAGCAAAGTCTTTACGTAAGTCGAGTAGAGCAGTATAAGTTGCTAGTACATTGACTTTTTTTGTTGGAGCTTTGCGAATCCAATCGATTAATTCTGCATTTGTCTTAAAGACTTTCATATTTTCAAAACCTGCGACTTCCATACGAACACCAAGGTCTTCCACACGGATACCACTGATGGCTGTATCGACTGCATTCAAAGCATGTAACCCTTCGAAATCGCCATCCCAAATCCAACTGACATCTTGACCATCTGCAGGGTTATCATTTAAGAGAACACCTAAACTGAAGGGTTCTTTTTCATAACTTAGTAGCTGAACGATTTGGTTAAATCCAACTGGGTTTTTAATTAAGTTCAACATCACTTCTTTATCTTCAACGGCAAAGGTTTCTTGACGACCGAATACGCGCTGAGCTTTAGAGAAGCCTTCTTGGATTTCTTCCGTAGAAAGGCCAAAGAATTTTGCAGCAGAGTATGCAGCTAAGGCATTATAAATATTATATAGTCCAGCAATTGGAATTGAGAAAGTTGTACCGTCAATATCAAATGAAGAACCTGTTAAAGACAATTCATTTAAAGCAGTGACTGCATAATTCAATTCAGGACGTTTGAAGTCGCATTTTGGACAATAGTATTTACCAAGGTTGCTATAAGTAATACTCTTATAATGCAAGATAGATTGGCAGTGAGGACAAAGAACACCATCTGTATTGTAGTGAGCCATCATTTCACTATCTTCAGTATGATTAAATCCAAAATATAGACGTGGATTAGGTAATTCGTCACTATTAAATATTGGCGCATCTCCATTTGCAAGAATGGTTGCAGATGGAGCAAAAGCCGCTCCGTCTAACATAAATTGATAAGTTGTATATATCTCACCAAATCGATCCATTTGGTCGCGAAAAATATTCGTAAACACAAATAGTTTAGGTTCGATATAAGGAGTGATATGCTTAATCGTAGCTTCATCCACCTCTAGAACAGCAATGTTCTTTTCACCCTTTTTAGGAGAATGATTTAAAAAAGTAGATACAATCCCTTGAGTTAGATTTGCTCCAGTTGGGTTTGTTAAAATATTAGGATATTTTTGTTTTAAAAGTTGAACGATAAGGGAAGTTGTTAATGTCTTTCCGTTTGTTCCGCTGACGATAATCACATCGTAGTTCTCCGCTAGAGATTTTAAAATTGTAGGATCAATAGCGTGAGCCACTTTTCCTGGCATGCTACTGCCACCTTTTGTAAAAGTTTTAAGAGCCCATCTAGTGAATTTTCCTGCTCCTAAAGCAACTTGTGTTCTTATATTCAATTTTGACGATCCTTTCCTATAGATTCTTCACTATTGTAGCATACTTTAATCAAAAGTGGTTTAAAAAAACTTTTTAAATACCATGCAAATTTATTAAGGGTAATGTGCTTATAAGAAACGGTTTTTCTTTGCACAAACGTAGCAGTTTATCGTAAGATATTAAAGGTATAGTTTATCAATTGGAGGAATAGAAAGTGGCACAATTATTTTTTAAATATGGTGCAATGAATAGTGGTAAATCCATTGAAATTTTAAAGGTTGCTCATAATTATGAGGAACAGAATAAGCCTGTTTTATTATTTACGAGTGCAATAGATGATCGTGATCAAGTTGGCTATGTATCTAGCCGTATCGGTGTTCGTCGTGAAGCAATTCCAATTTTTGAAGAGACACCTATTTACGAAATTGTCGAAGGGCAAGCTGTAAAACCTTATTGTATTTTGATTGATGAATCTCAATTCTTATCAAAACATCACATTCTTGAACTCGCTCGAATTGTTGACGAATTAAATATTCCAGTAATGGCATTTGGACTTAAGAATGATTTTCAAAACGAATTATTTGAAGGTTCTAAATACTTATTACTTTATGCTGATAAAATCGAAGAAATAAAAACGATTTGTTGGTATTGTCATAAAAAAGCAAGTATGAATATGCGTGTAGTGGATGGTGTACCAGTGTATACGGGAGAACAAATCCAAATTGGGGGTAATGATGCTTATTATCCAGTTTGTCGTTATCACTATAACCATCCTGGTGAAGAACGCTTATAAGAGAAGAAAAAGGAGAAAAGTATGTTCGATCAATTAGATAGTTTTATTATTCGGTACGATGAACTTTCAGAACTATTAAGTGACCCGGAAGTTATCGGCGATACAAAACGCTTCATGGAACTAACAAAAGAAGAAGCGAATTTACGCCCAAAAGTAGAAACCTTTAAACGTTATCAACAAGTGGTTGAAGAAATTAGCGACACAGAGGAAATGCTTGGTGAAAGCTTAGATGCCGAAATGGCAGAAATGGCGAAAGAAGAATTAAGCTCCCTCAAAAAGGAAAAAGTAGAATTAGAAGATAAAATCAAATTCTTACTATTACCAGAGGACCCAAATGATGGTAAAAACATCATCATGGAAATCCGCGGAGCTGCTGGTGGAGACGAAGCTGCGTTATTCGCTGGTGACTTACTAACGATGTATCAAAAATATGCAGAGTCACAAGGCTGGCGTGTAGAAGTGATGGATGCCAACGTTACAGGTATCGGTGGATATAAAGAAGTTATTTTAATGATTACAGGGGATAATGTATTCTCTAAATTAAAATATGAATCTGGTGCGCACCGTGTACAACGTGTTCCATCAACTGAATCTCAAGGACGTGTGCATACTTCAACAGCTACTGTCGTTGTAATGCCTGAAGCAGAAGAAGTAGAAATTGAATTAGAAGATAAAGATATTCGTGTGGATATTTACCATGCATCAGGTGCCGGCGGACAGCACGTTAACAAAACAGCATCTGCCGTACGTTTAACTCACTTGCCAACAGGAATTGTTGTTGCAATGCAAGATGAACGTTCGCAACTGAAGAACCGTGAGAAAGCAATGAAAGTATTACGTGCGCGTGTATACGACAAGATTTCTCAAGAAGCCCAATCTGAATATGATGCAAACCGTAAGTCTGCAGTTGGTACTGGGGACCGTTCAGAACGTATTCGTACGTACAACTTCCCACAAAACCGTGTTACAGACCACCGTATTGGTTTAACACTTCAAAAGTTAGACCAAGTTTTAGCTGGAAAAATTGATGAAATTGTCGATGCTTTAATTCTTTATGATCACACAGAAAAATTGGAGCAATTAAATAATGGAAACAACTAATCCAACGAACCAAGAAGTCCTCATAAGGGCTTCTTGTTTTTTAGAAGAGAAACAACCGAATATAGGGCTTAAAGAATGCCAGAACCTAGTTAGAGAATTAATGCTATTCAAGAATCATTGGACCCTGTCGCAATTTTTATTGAATTTACGACAAGTTGCCAGTGTGACTTTCGAGGACTTGGAACCTGAGTTGTTGCGCTTAAGCAAGTTTGAACCCTTGCAGCAAATTACAGGAGTTGCTGAGTTTCTAGGGAAAGAATTCATGGTCACAAAGGACACTTTAATTCCTCGTCCGGAAACAGAAGAACTTGTCTTAAAAGTTCAATCATTTTTAGAACAGTGCCCTGTTGGGAAAGTTCTAGAAATCGGTGTCGGAACAGGATGCATTATTTTGAGTCTGGAAAGACTGGTTGGAAGACATCGTTATATGGGGTGCGATATTTCTGAAGAAGCACTCATCGTTGCTCAAAAGAATCGAGAAAAGTTCAATCTTCAAACCGAATTGATTTACAGCGACGTGTATAGCAATGTACCTCAGGAGAAGTTTGAGTGTATTATTAGTAATCCACCGTATATCGCTTATTCAGAAGAAGCATTAATGGATGAATCAGTGCGACGGTATGAACCGTCTCAAGCGTTATTTGCAGAGAATGAGGGGCTTGCGATTTACGAAAAGATTGCTAACCGATTAGAAGAATTTTTAACAGATAGTGGGCAAGCCTTTTTTGAAATTGGATTTAACCAAGGAGCAAGCGTACGACGAATTTTTAGTGAAGCTTGTCCAAATCGAAAAGTAACGATTCATAAAGATATTGCAGGTATGGACCGAATGATTATTGTGAGTGGAAAGGAGGCGCAGTAATGGAAACACAAATTTTTACAAAAGAAAACTTAGATATTGCAGCTAAAGCTTTACAACAGGGAGAAATTGTTTCTTTTCCAACGGAAACGGTATATGGATTAGGAGCAATCGCAACAAGTCAAGAAGCTGTTTTAAAGGTGTTTAAAGCCAAAGGACGTCCAAGTGATAATCCGCTGATTGTTCATATTAGTGATATCCAGCAGATGACTTCTACTGTAGAAGAAATCCCTGAAATTGCGCTAACCTTAGCGAAGGCTTTTTGGCCTGGACCACTGACGATGATTCTAAAGGCAAAACCAGGAATTTATGCACCGGCTTTATCCGCTGGACTGCCAACGGTGTCATTTCGTATGCCAAATCATCCATTAACACTAGAATTAATCACAAAAGTGGGTATTCCTCTCGTGGGACCAAGTGCGAACCTATCGACGAAGCCAAGTCCAACAAAAGTAGAACATGTATTTGAAGATATGAATGGTCGTATTCGTGGAATTTTGGATGGAGGCTCATCTACTGTAGGTGTAGAGTCAACGGTGATTGATTTGACGAATGAAGAGGGGCCAGTAATTTTAAGACCGGGTGTGATAACAAAAGAGCAGATTGAATCGGTTATTGGGCCTATTCAGTCTTCTGTCACCACAAAAACTGGAGAGCGTGAAGTACCGAAATCTCCAGGGATGAAATATCGTCATTACGCCCCCAAAACACCAGTGTTGGTTGTAGAAGGGACAGTAGAGTCCTTCACAAAAGCTATCCAAGAAGCTCAAAATAATAGGAAGACAGTCGGTATCATGGCTCAAAACGCAATTGTAGATGCGTTTGAAAGGAGAGTGAAAGGTATTTACAAGATGGGTACGAACGTGGATGCTATGAATCGCTCGTTATTTGATGCGCTTCGAACATTAGATCATTTGGAGTTAGATATAATTTTAGCTCAGAGCGCGCCAGAAGAGGGCGTTGGAATCGCGTATATGAACCGTTTGAAAAAAGCGGCATCCACCGTCCTTTAGGAAAACTCATAGCTTTTCTACAAAAAGTGATAATGTGATAGAATAGGAATGTAAGAATAGAAAGGGGTAGTTGAATGAGTCAATTTACAGAAGATAAAATCATCTTTGAGACGATTGAAAAAGAACTTCATCGTCAGCAACAGGGGATTGAATTGATTGCATCAGAAAACTTCGTATCAGAAGGAGTTTTACGTGCACAAGGAAGTATTCTAACGAATAAGTATGCAGAAGGATATCCAGGACGTCGTTACTATGGCGGATGTGAGTACGTCGATGTCATCGAACAACTAGCGATTGATCGCGTAAAAGAATTGTTTGGAGCTGAATATGCCAATGTTCAACCTCATTCAGGTTCTCAAGCAAATATGGCTGCGTATCGTGCTTTAGTAAAGAAAGGCGATAAGATTTTAGGGATGGACTTAAACCATGGTGGTCACTTGACTCACGGAATGGGAGTAAACTTCTCTGGACAAGATTATCATTTCGTTTCTTATGGAGTAAATCCAGAAACAGAAACAATCGATTACGATGAATTAGAACGTATTGCTAAAGAAGAAAAACCACAATTAATCGTGGCTGGAGCTTCAGCGTACCCACGAGAAATTGACTTCAAACGCATTGGCGAAATTGCTAAGGAAGTTGGAGCTTATTTTATGGTGGATATGGCGCATATTGCTGGTTTAGTCGCCAAAGGAGCCCATCAAAGTCCAGTACCTTATGCTGATGTAGTAACATCAACAACACATAAAACATTGCGTGGACCACGTGGTGGCTTAATTTTAGCAAAAGAAGAATTTGGCAAGAAACTAAATAGCGCCATCTTCCCTGGGATCCAAGGTGGACCGTTAGAACACGTGATTGCTGGTAAAGCAGTTGCTTTCCATGAAGCTCTTCAACCAGCATTTGGTGAGTATATCGAGCAAGTCGTGAAGAATGCTAAAGCAATGGCACAAGTTTTTGAAGGAACAGCTATTCGTGCGATTTCAGGTGGTACTGATAACCATCTATTACTCCTCGATATTAAAGAAACTGGATTAAACGGTAAAGAAGCGCAAGAATTACTTGACACTGTTGGAATTACAGTAAATAAAAACGCCATTCCATTTGATACATTACCACCTGTTAAAACAAGTGGGATTCGTGTCGGAACGGCAGCTATTACTACTCGTGGCTTTGATGAAGCTGCTGCGAAGAAAGTAGCAGAGTTAATCCTTACAACATTAACAAATCCTGAAAATAAAGAAGTGTTAAATAGTGTCCGTCAAGAAGTAAAACAATTGACTGAAACTTTCAAACTATATGCATAAACAACTTCATGTAAAGGTTTGTTACTATTTATGAAAATAATTAAAAGTTTTCAAACTGATACTAGAAATTTACTAGTTTTTTAGGTAAAATAACAGAAGTGACACTAATGTATTGGAAGGAGAATGACAAATGGGAAAATTTCACGTACTTGATCATCCGTTAATTCAACATAAATTAACAATGATTCGTCAAAAAGATTGTGGAACAAAAGTATTCCGCGAAGTTGTAAACGAAATTTCAATGCTAATGGCTTATGAGGTTTCTAGAGATTTACCTCTTGAAGATGTAGAAATCGAAACTCCTCTTGTTAAAACAATATTAAAAACATTAGCTGGTAAAAAAGTAGCAATTATTCCAATCCTTCGTGCTGGTTTAGGGATGGTAGATGGAATTTTAGAATTGATTCCAGCTGCTAAAATTGGTCACGTTGGTATGTATCGCGATCATGATACTTTGCAACCTGTAGAATATTTCGTGAAATTGCCTTCAGATATTTCTGAAAGACAGTTGTTTGTCGTAGATCCAATGCTAGCTACAGGGGGAAGTGCTGTTGCAGCAATTGATGCATTACTTAAACGTGGTGCACAGCCTAACTCTATTAAGTTTTGTTGCTTAGTAGCTGCCCCAGAAGGAGTAGAAACCTTACGTAGCGCACATCCTGAAATCGACATTTATGCAGCAGCATTAGATGAACGATTAAATGAGCATGGATACATTCTTCCAGGATTAGGGGATGCTGGAGATCGTTTATTCGGAACCAAATAATTAATTAATGTAGTCAACGCTTTTGCGATAGACTATTGCCAACGAATCTGACAATAATCACCGTACTGAGCGAATGCCTCAATGTAAGGAGATGTTGTCAGATTTTTTATTTGGTGAAAAGGAGGGAAAATAAGATTCATGGAAGCAACACCAAAAGTGATTGAGATTTTTGGAGTGTCGTTTTCAGTTCCGATTTTGATTTCGTGTGGGGTTAGTGTTTTACTCATTGCGCTATTTACAATATTATCGGCCAGGAAAGTGTCCATGAAGCCAGGAAAGCTACAAAATGCTTTAGAGGCTTTAATGGAATTTACAAAAGGCATTGTTAATAACGCAGTAGATGAGAAAACGGGACAAACATATTATTTATATATTTTTTCACTGTTTTCTTTTGTGTTAGTCGCCAATATGGTGGGCCTCATTTTCTATATCCATTATGAGGATCATAGTTATTTTGCAAGCCCTACTGCCAGCCCAATCGTATGTTTGGCATTGGCGTTGATGACTACATTAATCGCACATTATTCTGGCGTACAGAAGATGGGACTCAAAGGATATATTCAACATTCTTATTTAAGTCCAATGTCGTTTATGCTCCCAATTAAGTTAATTGAAGAGTTTACGAATACAATTACACTGGCTTTTCGTCTTTACGGAAATATATATGCTGGTGAAGTGTTATTAGGCTTAATTGTGATGTTCTCATCCGCAGCCGGATTAATAACGTATATTCTTGCCATTCCGTTAGGTGTAATTTGGCAAGGTTTTTCAGTTGTGATTGGAGCTATTCAAGCGTACGTATTCTGTACGTTAACGATGGTATATATCTCACATAAAGTAATGAAACATTAATTTTTAAGAAATGAGGAATTTAAAATGACAGAATTAGCAGCAGCAATTGCAGTAGTAGGAGCAGCTTTAGCAGCAGCCTACGGGAACCAAGCAGTAATCGTAAAAACAATCGAATCAATGACTCGTCAACCAGAATTAAGCAACGAATTACGTTCAACAATGTTTATCGGGGTTGCCTTAATCGAAGCGATGCCAATCTTCGCAGTATTAATCGCTCTTATCCTTGTTTTCGTCAAATAGATTCAAATGAAGGGATTATTGTCGAAAAGGAGGGGTGAGCGATGTTTGAAGTAATGTTGTCAGGTAATACGAGTACCGTTTTAGGTGATACTTTGGTCGTGCTAGTTTCTATGACATTATTACTTTTCCTAGTAAAATATTTTGCTTGGGATAAAGTAAATGCAATGTTAGAGTCTCGTAGAGATAAAATCTCTAAAGATTTAGATGAAGCTGCAGAAAAGAAAAAAGTAGCGGAAGAAATTCAAGCGAATGCGAATGAAATTATTCATAAAGCAGAACTGAAGGGGAGCGATATTTTAAATAACGCTCGTGAAGCAGCATCAAAAACGCAAGATGAAATGATTAAAGAAGGTAAAGAAGTAGTCTCTCGTATGAAAGCAGAAGGGCAACGAGAAGTAGATTCGATGAAGCAACGTGCCATTGCTCAAGTACAAGATGAGATTGTGGACTTGTCTATTCAACTTGCAAGTCAAATTCTTGAAAAAGAAGTGACAAAAGAAAGACATCAAGAAGTGATTGAGTCCTTTATTAAGGGGTTGGAAGGATAATGGTAAAATATCATAAAGATATCGTTAAAGAAGCCAGCCATTTTTATGCAAAGGCAAAATATGAAGGTCACTTAGATCAAGTAACAAATGAAATTCAAGCAATTTTAGATGGAATTCAAAATACATCTACTTTTAGACAGCTGATGCATTTGGAACATGTTTCGTATGATAAAAAATTGGCAGTTCTAGAATCAACATTTGGTCACTTATCTAGTGAAACGCAGGAGTACTTAGCGACTTTTCCGTCAGAAGATGGTTCTATGAATATCGTAGAAGCACTAGAAGCGTTTCTTGAACTTTATAACGCAAATAAATTAGAAATTGTTTCTGCAATTCCTTTAACGGATGAGCAAATTGAACGTATTGCTATTGCTTTTCAAAATAAAACAGAAAAAGAATACGATTCTTGGGTAAATACAGTTGATCCTTCTGTTATAGGCGGTGTTCAATTAAAAACCAAAGAATTTCTTTTAGATGGAACAATTTCGAATAAATTAAAACAATTCAAAGAAAAAGTTAGCCAAACTGGATTGAAGAGGTGAGATGGCATAAATGGAAATGAGTAATATTACAGCGAGAATTCGTGACCAAATCTCTTCTTTTGAAACGAAAGAACAAATCGAAGAAATCGGAGAGGTTTCTTTCATTGGTGACGGAATTGCTCGTGTCATCGGCCTTACAAACGTAATGGCTGGAGAATTAGTAGAATTTGAAAATGGCGCTTATGGTATGGCACAAAACTTGGAAAAACAAGATGTGGGTGTCATCATTTTTGGTTCTTATGAGAACATTCATGAAGGAGAGCCTGTAAAACGTACAGGCCGTATTTTGGATGTTCCTGTTGGAGATGCGCTTATCGGGCGTGTTGTGGATGCGTTAGGTCGTCCAATTGACGGACTTGGTGCTATCGAAACAACAAAAAAACGTCCAGTAGAAAATGAAGCACCTGGCGTTATGCAACGTCAAAGTGTAAAACAATCATTACCTACAGGGTTAAAAGTAGTCGATGCCTTAGTGCCAATCGGTAAAGGGCAACGTGAGTTAATCATTGGTGACCGTAAAACTGGTAAAACGAGTATTGCAGTGGATACGATTTTGAACCAAAAAGGTAAAAATACATTATGTATTTATGTTGCAATTGGACAAAAAGAATCTACTGTTAAAGCCCTCGTCGAAACATTAAAACGTTATGGAGCCATGGAATATACAACCGTTGTATCTGCCAGCGCTTCTCAACCAGCGCCAATGCTTTATATTGCACCATATGCAGGTACTGCAATGGGTGAAGAGTGGATGTATCAAGGTCGCGACGTGTTAATTGTGTATGATGATTTATCTAAACAAGCGGCCGCTTACCGCGAAATTTCCCTATTACTTCGTCGTCCACCAGGTCGTGAAGCTTATCCAGGGGATGTATTCTACTTACACTCACGTCTACTAGAACGTGCAGCGAAATTAAGTGATGAATTAGGAGCAGGGTCATTAACTGCCTTACCAATCATCGAAACACAAGCCGGAGATATTTCTGCATATATCCCAACAAACGTAATCTCTATTACAGATGGACAAATCTTCTTAGAAAGTGACTTGTTCTACTCTGGGGTACGTCCTGGTTTATCTGCCGGATTATCTGTATCGCGTGTTGGGGGTTCTGCCCAAATTAAAGCGATGAAGAAAGTTTCTGGTACATTACGTATTGACTTAGCAAGTTACCGTGAGTTAGAAGCCTTTACGCAATTTGGTTCTGACTTAGACGCAGCAACTCAACAAAAATTAAATCGTGGTAAACGTACAGTTGAAGTCTTGAAACAAGATGTACACCAACCATTACCAATCGAATATCAAGTTTCGATTTTATTTGCTTTAACACATGGTTTATTAGATGCGATTCCAATCGATCGTATTAAATCATTTGAAAAAGCGTTATATCAACATTTAGAAAGCGAACATAGAGATTTATTGAATGAAATCCGCGATCAACATGTGATTTCGGATGAAGAGAAATTCTACAAAGTGATTGAGAGTTTCAAACAAATTCATTTATTTGAACGTGTTCAATAAGCGTAGAAAGGAGAGGTGACCTGAATGACGGCTTCCTTAAATGATTTAAAGAAGAGAATTGTTTCAACAAAGAAAACAAGTCAAATCACTAGCGCCATGCAGATGGTCTCTGCAGCAAAATTAGCCAAATCAGAGCAAGCAGTGCGTCACTATCAAGACTACGCTCAAAAAATCCGTGAAGTTGTAACTCACTTACTATACGCAAATCACAATAGAGAAGAGATTGTCGATGAAACGTCAGAGGATGGAGAAGTAGTTACTTCTTTTATCGACTATCACGATTTATTAATTGAACGTCCAGTTAAAAAGACTGGATATTTAGTGATTTCATCTGATCAAGGACTTGCTGGGAGTTACAACTCTTCCATTTTCCAATCAACAAGAGAAATGTTAGAGTTAGACCACCAATCAAAGGATGAATATGTCATCTTAACCATTGGGGATGCTGCAAGTCGCTTCTTCAAAAAAATGGGTGTGGATGTACGTCTTGAAATTAATGATGTATCAGATATTCCAACCTTTGAAGAAGTAAGAAAGATTGTGTCAAGTGCGGTCCAAATGTTCCGTGACGGTGAATTTGATGAATTTTACGTTTGCTATAATCACCATGTAAATGCACTTTTATCAAACTATCGTGTTGAAAAAATGTTACCAATTATCGACTTGGATGAAGATGAAGCAAAAGAGTACGAATTGGATTATATTTTCGAACCAAATAAGGAAATAATTATGGACATCTTGCTCCCACAATATGCGGAATCGCTTATTTACGGAGCCATTATCGATGCTAAATCTGCAGAGCATGCCTCTCGTATGACTGCGATGAGAAGTGCTACCGATAATGCCAAAGATTTAATCAGTAACTTAACGCAAGATTTGAACCAGAGACGACAAGCGCAAATTACACAAGAAATTACAGAAATTGTCGGTGGAGCAGCCGCTCTGGAAGAACATTAGGATTTTAGAAGGAGGAAAATGGATTGAGAACTGGAAAGATTTTACAAGTAGTAGGGCCAGTTGTAGACGTGGTATTTCCTTTAGAAGAAGGCGTTCCAGATATTCATAATGCATTACAAGTTGTGAAAACAACAAGTGACGGAAGTGAAAAGACTGTTACATTGGAAACTGCTGTAGAATTAGGGGATGGTGCAGTTCGTACGATTGCTATGGAATCTACAGATGGTTTGCAACGTGGCATGAAAGTAGTGGACTTAGGACGCACAATTAGCGTTCCTGTGGGACCTGAAACATTAGGTCGTGTATTCAACGTTCTAGGAGATACAATCGACTTGAAAGAACCATTCCCAGAAGACTTTACAAGACATGAAATCCATAAACCAGCACCAAAATTTGAAGAATTAAACAGTCAATATGAAATTCTACAAACAGGGATTAAAGTTATTGACCTTTTAGCACCTTATCTTAAAGGTGGTAAAATCGGTTTATTCGGTGGTGCCGGTGTAGGGAAAACCGTATTAATTCAAGAATTAATTCATAATATCGCTGAAGAACTTGGTGGTATTTCAGTATTTACAGGGGTAGGGGAACGTACTCGTGAAGGGAATGACCTTTACCATGAAATGCAAGAATCAGGCGTATCTGCTAAAACAGCGATGGTGTTTGGACAAATGAACGAACCACCAGGAGCTCGTATGCGTGTAGCACTAACAGGGTTAACTATTGCGGAATACTTCCGTGATATGGAAAAACAAGACGTGCTTTTATTCATCGATAACATTTATCGTTTCACGCAAGCAGGTTCAGAAGTGTCAGCGTTACTTGGGCGTATGCCTTCTGCCGTAGGGTATCAACCCACTTTAGCGACAGAAATGGGTCAATTACAAGAACGTATCAGTTCAACTAAAGACGGATCTATTACATCTATTCAAGCGATTTATGTGCCAGCTGATGACTATACAGACCCGGCTCCAGCAACAACATTCGCTCACCTAGATGCAACTACAAACTTAGAGCGTCGTTTAACAGAACAAGGGATTTATCCAGCAGTGGATCCACTTGCTTCAACTTCAAGTGCCCTAACTCCAGAAATTGTTGGGGAAGAACACTATGAAGTAGCGATGAAAGTACAACAAATGCTACAACGTTATCGTGAATTACAAGACATCATTGCCATCTTAGGGATTGATGAATTATCAGATAGCGAAAAAGTTATTGTAAACCGTGCAAGAAGAATTCAATTCTTCTTATCACAAAACTTCCACGTTGCTGAAGCCTTCACTGGACAACCTGGTTCATACGTTCCAATTAAAGATACGGTTCGCGGATTTAAAGGAATTATCGATGGTTTATATGATGATATTCCAGAAGATATGTTCCGTAACGTAGGACCAATCGAAGACGTGATTAAAAAAGCTAAAGCAGCAGGATTTGTTGGAGGAAATTAAAGATGGCTGAACATGAATTACTGGTCGTTGTCACAACACCAGAAGGAAAAGTGTATAACCATCGTTCCTATTCTGTGAGTGCCGATGCAGTCGATGGCGGAATCACCATACTACCGCATCATGCTCCAATCATGCTTCCTTTAAAAATCGGGGCACTTCGAGTGAAACGATTCTTAGAGGATTCGCCAACTGATTATATTGCAATCGGTGGTGGAGTTATGGAAGTGCGGGATAATGTCGTAACGATTATTGCCAACGTGGCTGAACGTGCAAGAGACATTGATGTGACACGTGCCGAACATGCAAAAGATAAAGCTGAAAAAGTTTTAAGCGATACAAGTCGTTCAAAAAGCGATATGGATCGTGCAAAAATTGCTTTAAGTAAAGCAATCAATCGTATTGGTGTTTATAAGCATAGAAGAAAGTAAAAGAGAGGATGCGTGCATCCTCTCTTTTATTGTTCAGACAAAAAAACTAGCAGATATTTCTGCTAGTTTTTAATTTTATAAAATTTCTTTGATGTAGGATTCGATTTCTTCTTGGGAAAGAACACCGGCTGACTTCTTAACGATCTTTCCATTTTTATCCGTGAAGATTAGGGTCGGAATTTCTGTAATTTCGTGATATTTTTGGAAGCTTGAATCAACATCTGAGTAATAATTGAGCGAAAGAGAATGTTCTTTCAAGTATTTTTTCCCATTCTCAATCGGTTCTTTTTGACTAATCATCGCAACGCCAACGAATTCTACTTTATCTCCATATTTCTCTTTTAAAGTATTTAAGATAGGAAGTTCTTGTTGACAGTCTGGACACCAACTTGCCCAAGCATAATAGACTGTTGGTTTTCCAGTGAAGTCTTTTTCTGTTAATTTCTTTCCGCTTTCGTCTTGAAATACGACGTTTGCGTTAGCAGTATTACTGTTATCTGGTAAAAAATAGAAGATAGCTAGTCCTGCAACCATTAATGCTGCAAGTGCTAATAAAAGTTTTTTCATAAAATCCTCTTTCTAATCCTTATTCGTGTATGTCAAACACGTATTTATGTCCTTGAGTAAGGCTATGGTAGAAACCTTTCCCTTCGTATAAGTGGAATACTTGTACGCCAGCAATGTCTTCTTCGTTAGGGTAAACATCTTTAACGAATGGATTATCTTTTAGTACTTCTTCAAGACGTTCACGCCCGATTTCTTTCACAACACCTTCAATACGAATTACTTGGATTAAGTAGTCTTCGCTCTTCATAGCAGTAATAGCAACTTTCGGATTTTGTTTTAATTGTTTGTAGAAGTTTGTTTTTGGACTTGTCATAAAGAACACACCTTTTTCGTTTGCAACACCGATATGAATATGGCGTGCATGAGGTTGGTTGTTCTCGTCTGCAGTCGCAACAACAGCTACATTCATTTCTTCTAAAATACGTAAAATTTCATTGACTTCCATAGTGCTTTCTCCTTACCGTTTTCTTTTTATTCTATCATATATTTGATTATGAAAGAAGACTTGCGATTTCGTCTCGAATTTGTTCAGGCGTTGTAGTAGGAGCAAATCGTTTTAAAATCGTTCCATCTTTAGCTACGAGGAATTTTGTGAAGTTCCATTTGACCTTTTCGCCTAAAAGTCCAGTTGTCTCTTTTTTCAATAAAGCAAAGAGAGGATGAGTTTGGGGGCCATTTACTTTTACCTTGCCGAACATTGGAAACGTCGTATTGTACGTTAATTGGCAATGGGTGGCAGCTTGTTCGGCAGTTAAAGGTTCTTGCCCTGCAAATTGATTACAAGGGAACCCAAGAACAGAGAAGCCTTTCTCATTAAATTCCAAATAGAGTTTTTCCAGGCCTTCAAACTGGGGTGCGAGTCCACATCCGCTTGCGGTATTGACAATCAGCAATAATTGACCTCTAAATTCTTCAAGAGTAGTTGAGCCACCGTCAATAGTTGGAACTTCGATTTCATAGATTGACATTCGTCTTCCTTCTTTCTTATATAAGTCCGTAGTGTTTTAAACCATTTACAATCCCATTATCTGTATTATCTGTTGTAATATATTCAGCAATTTCTTTTAAAATAGGGAGGGCATTGCCCATGGCTACAGGATGAGATACTGCTTGGAGCATTTCGATATCGTTTGGCCCATCTCCGAATGCATAAGTTTTGGCATCTTCTTGGTTTAAGTGTTCTAAAAAGCGTTTGATGCCTTCCGCTTTAGAATTTCCTTTTGAAATTACGTCGACTGAGTACGGTGTATTTCGAAGGAAATCAAGATTTGGGAAAGCTACTTTATATTTTTCTTCGGCTGGTGGAAGCGAGATAAAGAGCATCATGTTAATTGGATTTTCTTTATAGAAATCTGGATTAAGTGCTGGTGGGTTAGAGTGGATAAATCCATAAGCATCTTTAGCTCCTGGAGAGGATGCTACTAAATAGAA
The DNA here is from genome assembly GCF_001807725.1 of Granulicatella sp. HMSC31F03. NCBI lineage: Bacteria > Bacillati > Bacillota > Bacilli > Lactobacillales > Carnobacteriaceae > Granulicatella > Granulicatella sp. HMSC31F03. Next base: position 23,727 of record NZ_KV790841.1, read on the forward strand.
CTGTTTATCATTGTATGCAGTAAGGCCATATCCATCTTCTTTTACCATTTGATGAAATTTTTCAACTGTTTCAGTTGGAATCTCTGAAGAATAAACAAGCTGATCTCGATAAAGAACGACTTGACCATTCATAAATATTCCTGAGTGGATATTCGCACTCTCCATAATATCGCGTGTTTCTGCAGGAGAACGTCCTGTTGCGATAAAGGGTTCATACCCATTGTTTTTTAGCGTTTGAATGGCCTCTGCAGTAGACGCATCTACTTTTGACTCCCCATTTAGTAGCGTCCCATCCAAATCAAAAAATACAAAACCTTTCATTCCGTCACTCCATTCATTTTTGTCTTTTTCTATTATACCATGTTTTCAAAGTTTTGAATTGTAGTTCGAATTGTAGGCTTTTTGCGTGAAAGAGTAGAAATATCGTGATTTTTGTGTTAAAATTGAAAAGAATTTTAGTTAAGGAGGGAATCCTTTGTACAATTTGATTTTATCACTGATGGTAGTGGTATGCGTATTATTAATTATTGTTGTAGCTATGCAACCTTCTAAGACAAATGCGGCAAGTTCTTTAACAGGTGGAGCGGAGCAATTATTTGGAAAACAAAAAGCACGTGGCTTTGAGGCGTTCTTAATTCGTGTTACTGTTGTTTTAGGAACAATCTTCATGTTATTGGCATTTGCTTTAGCATACATTTCATCAAAATAATGATTTTTAAGTACAATTGTTCGGACATCCAACCAATTGTACTTTTTTTATTTTATAGATTCAGAGGAGTTTAATATGGAAGCATTATGGTTAAGAAAAGAAGGTAATACAAGAGCGGTGATTTTATTTCATGCTTATACTGGGACACCGGCAGATGTGAGAATGCTTGCACAGTTTCTACATCGTCATGATTATGCAGTCTATGTTCCCGTATTTTCTGGCCATGGGACTCCTGATGTCGATGATATTCTTAATAATTCACCTAAGAAATGGTATGAAGATGCTAAAAAAGCAATCGAATTTGTTAAAAATTCGGGGTTTAATACGATTGCATCTTTTGGTCTATCTATGGGAGGAATTATGGCTACAAAGGCCGCAACGGAGCAACTGGTAGATTATGCTGGGACTTTTTGCTCACCGATTTCTGTAAGAAATCCGCAACTTCCTGGGTTGTTAAAAAGTTTTATGATGTATGCTCAAGCTTCTTATTTAAAACTAAATCGTCCTTTTGATAGTATCGAGATGAAGTTGAAAGCCCAAAAACAATTAGATGAACTACAAATCTTTTCAAGTGAAGTAGCATCTAATTTAGATAAAGTAACTGGAAGTTTTTATATTGCACAAGGGGAACAAGATACACTTGTAAATCCTGAAGCCTCTTTAGAATTAAAAGAAGCTTTGGTGAATGCTCAAGTGGAATTGCATTGGTATGAAGAAGCCGGGCATGTCATTACAGTCAGTCCTGTTAGAATGGAATTCCAAGAGACTGTTCTCTCTTTTCTAAATCAACAAGAATGGAGGTAAAGAAATGAGACAATCATTAGAAGAAATCTTAATGGCTTTCTTTATGGAACATGAATCCGAAAGTTTTTTTGTTCAAGAAATTAGTGAGCATTTCGGATTTACTGGTTCAAAGGACTTTAAGATTTTAGTGAAACAATTAGCTGACCTCGAAGATTCTGGAAAAATTGTATTAACACGACAAGGTAAATTTGGATTCAATCAAAAAAATCGTACGTTAGAAGGAACATTCCGATTAAACGATAAAGGATTTGGTTTTGTCACAGTTGAAGAAGGAAAACCAGATATTTTTATCCCAAGAACGGATGTCCATGGCGCTATGGATGGAGACACAGTTGCGATTCGTATCGTACAAGAAGAAAATCCTTATAACGATAAATCTGCAAGCGGAACAATCGTGAAAATCATAGAACGCGCTGTGAAGCAAGTGGTGGGGATTTATACACGTTACCCATCGAAGATTATGATGCAAACAGGCTATTGTGGCGAAATTGCATTAAAAGATTCTAAATTAAAGAAAACGAAATGTTATGTGACTAGAAAGGGATTAAACCCAGTTGACGGAACCGTCGTGATTGCCGAAGTTGACAGTTATGAAACAGAGCGTCACGAACTCGTCTTGAAGGCGCATATCGTCAAAGAAATCGGCTATAAAGACGCTGTCGGCATGGATATTTTAATGATTTTACATCAATTAAAAATTCCAACAGTATTCCCAGACTCTGTTATAGAGGAAGCCAACCGTGTGAGTGATGTGATCTCACCGGAAGAAATCGAAGGGCGTGTGGATTTACGCCAAGAATTAACCGTGACAATTGACGGAGCAGATGCCAAAGACTTAGATGATGCGGTAGCTCTAGTCAAACGCGAAGATGGAACCTTTGTCTTAACGGTATCCATCGCCGACGTTTCTTATTATGTAACGGAAAATTCTGAAATGGATAAGGAAGCATTCGAACGCGGAACAAGTGTGTATTTAACAGACCGTGTGGTTCCAATGTTACCGCAACGATTATCAAACGGAATCTGCTCGCTACATCCATATGAAGAGCGATTAACGTTAACTGCACGCATGGAAATTGACCGTAGCGGAACAATTTATCAGCACGAGATTTTCCCAAGTGTGATTCAATCGAACGAGCGATTAACTTATGATGAAGTGAATGTATTATTCAATACGAATGAAGCTTCCGAAAAAATCACTCCAGAGATTGAAGAAATGCTCTGGAATATGAAAGAATTACATAAGATTCTTGAGCGTAGACGTATGGAACGTGGAGCGATTGACTTTGATACACAAGAAGCAAAAATTCTTGTGGACGAAAAAGGCGCCCCAACTGAAATTGTACTACGTGAACGTGGCGTAGCAGAGCGACTCATTGAGTCCTTTATGCTGGCTGCTAACGAAACAGTGGCTCGTCACTATGAACAATTGAAGGTTCCGTTCATCTATCGTATTCACGAAAATCCGGATAGCGAAAAGCTTCAAAGATTCTTAGAGTTTATTACCGCATTTGGAATTACGATTAAAGGAAAGAACGATTCGATTACACCGAAGAAGTTGCAAAAGGCCTTGAATGAAGTGCGCGGTGAGCCGTATGAAGCGGTAGTATCAACGATGATGCTCCGTTCAATGAAGCAAGCCAAATACGATATTACGCCAACGGGACACTATGGACTGGCAGCCGAAGACTATACGCACTTTACTTCGCCCATCCGTCGTTATCCAGACTTAATCGTTCATCGTATGATTCGTCATTACGGAAAACATCCAGGTCATTTATCGAAGAAAGAAGAAATGCTTCTAGAAGATAAGTTGCAACAAATTGCAGACCAATCGTCTCGTATGGAGCGACTTGCAGTACAGGCGGAACGTGATGTGAATGCATTGAAGAAAGCCGAATATATGCAAGATAAGGTTGGAGAGGAATTCGATGGTATCGTAAGCTCGGTGACAAAATTCGGAATGTTTGTGGAGTTAGCGAATACCGTAGAAGGATTAATTCATATTTCTCACTTGAAACAAGACTACTTTAACTTTATTGAAAGCCATATGATTTTACTTGGCGAACGTACGGGTGTAAGTTACCGTATTGGGGACCGTGTTCGTGTGAAATGTGTGAAAGTAGATGTGGAAGCTAGAGAAGTCGATTTCCTACTCGTAGAAGATGCAAAATTGGCTAAAACTGAACGACCAAGAAAAGGTGAACGCTTTGATGATAAGTCTTCTAAGAAAGGCAAAAAATCAAAAGGACGCCAACGCTTTAAAAAAGCCATTAAAACGAAAAAGAAAAGACGCTAGGAGGTTCGTGAATGCCTAAAGGAACGAACGATAAAGTGCTCGCACAAAATCGAAAAGCAAGTCATGACTATACAATTCTTGAAACGATTGAAGCTGGGATGGTCTTAACCGGAACAGAAATCAAATCGGTTCGTCAAGCGCGTATCAATTTAAAAGATGGATATGTGAGCTTGAAGCAAGGAGAAGCTTTTCTTGTAGGGGTTCATATTAGTCCGTTTGAACAAGGGACGCTTTTCAATCATGACCCATTAAGAACGAGAAAATTATTGCTTCATAAAAAGCAAATTAATTATTTGCTCGAACAAGTAAAGCAAGCCGGAAACACAGTAGTGCCACTGAAGGTTTACATTAAAAATGGCGTTGCGAAGTTATTAATCGGAGTTGCGAAAGGGAAGAAAAATTACGATAAACGTGACGCCTTAAAGCAAAAGGATATGAAACGCGAAATCGACCGTGCGATGAAAGAAAGATATTAAATGAGAAAAAGCTGGACGTTTGTCCGGCTTTTTTAGTTTTAAGAAAATCTAAAATTAATAGCTCTGTTTATTTTGTAGATTTATTTCATATTGGTTTCATATTGGGAATGCAAAATGAAATCAGGGATAAGGAAAGGAAGTGAGCAAATGGATTGGAAGAAACGCGCTGGAGCATACTTAATCAGAAAGAAAATTCGGACAGGAATTTTGTTTTTCATTATGGTACTAATTTCTTCAGCAGTATTAGCAGTTCTTTCGATGCAAGAAAGTACTGGGAAGGTTGAAGAGAAACTCCTTAGTCTTTCAAATTCAGGCTTTCAAGTTGAATCAATCTTAAATGATGGGGGGATACAAAAGAAGCAATTAACTCAAATTGAGAAAACAGATGGAGTTAAAGAGGTTCAATATGAATATGATGCGGTAGGGCAATTGCAAGATGCTAAAGCTGTTCAAAGAGAACAATCTGTTCAACTAGATCAAGGAAATCTCGGTGAGCTAGTGGGTGTTCGAGGAGTTAGTGATAGCAATAATGAAATGAATTTTGCCAGTGGAGCATTAAATATTCAAAGTGGGAGAGCACTAACAAAAGAAGATCGAAATAAAGTTCTTATTCATGAAGAGTTAGCGAAAGAGAACAACTGGACGGTTGGCTCTAAAATCAAAATGAAACTGTTTAAGAATGGAGAAGAAGGTGGAGGCTCTTATGATGAAATCACTGTTGAAGTCGTTGGGATTTTTAACGGGAAATTATCAGAGCAATCTACAGGGCTCACAAGTGATTTAACTGAAAATCGTATGTATATGGATTATAAAACGAGTCAGTTATTAGCAGGTAATAAGGAGTCGAATGAAGTTGTTCATAGAGCTATCTATACTGTAAAAAATCCTTCACAACTAGACTCTGTGATTAAAGAAGTAAAAAAACTTTCACTAAATTGGGAAACTTTACAATTATCCAAAAATGAACAAGTTTTTGAACAAGTATCGGGTCCGATATCTAATTTTAAATCATTAATGATGTTATTAACGGGATCTGTGTTCGCATTAGCAGTCATTATATTATTCTTAATTTTATTATTCACCTTACGTGAAAGAATCCATGAATTTGGAATATTATTATCTCTTGGTATTTCAAGAGGAAAAATTATTAGTCAAATTTTACTGGAGCTGTTTACGATTGCTTCAGGAAGTTATTTAATCGCATTATTCTTTGGTGAGTTTGTGGCAAATCAATTTTACTCAGGATTGATTTCATCAGATGATATACCTGCTCAGGTCAAGTCATTATTTGAATCCAGTTTACCGCAGCTAACACTAATGGAGGGTGCTAAAACATTAGTCATCGTCATTGTCATTATTGTATTAGCAGTACTATTTAGTACAGCTGTAATCTTAATGAAGAAACCAAAGAAAATATTAAGTCAAATGAATTAAAGGAGTGGTCTTATGTCAGTGTTATCATTAGAAAATATTTACTATCGTTATGAGAATGCGCAAAAATATGTATTAAAAGATTTAAATGCACAGTTTGAGGAAGGAAAATTTATTGCTGTTGTAGGTAAATCGGGTGCTGGGAAATCAACATTCTTATCTTTATTAGCAGGGTTGGATAGCCCAACAAAGGGAAAAGTGCTATTTAAAGGAGAAGATATTGCAAAAGGTTCCTACAGCGATCATCGTAGAGATCATATTTGTTTAGTTTTCCAAAACTACAATTTGATTGATTACTTAACACCGCTTGAAAATGTCAAACTTGTAAACGAAAAAGCGGATAAAGAAATTCTTCTAAAATTAGGCTTAGGAGAAGAACTGATTCATAGAAATGTATTGAAACTATCAGGTGGGCAACAACAACGTGTAGCTATTGCTAGAGCTTTAGTATCCAAAGCGCCTATCATTTTAGCAGATGAACCAACAGGGAACTTAGACGAAGGAACAGCTGCTGAAATTATTGATATTTTAAAAATGGCTGCTCACGAAAGCGGAAAGTGTGTAGTTGTAGTGACTCATAGTCCACAAGTAGCCGACGCTTGTGACGAAGTTCTTACGCTGGAAGAAGGACAATTAAAAAAATCAAAAGGAAAGAAGGGGTGAGATAAATGAGAATTATTCAAAATGCTTGGGCATACGTGACTAGAAAGAAATTTAAATCGTTCATAATTTTCTTTATCTTATTCAGTATGGCAACTGTTGCTTTAAGTAGTTTATCTGTAAAACATGCGACAGACACAGCTGCAAAAGAAACCTTTAAATCGATTAATTCGTCTTTTTCAATGCAAATTGACCGTCGTCACAATCAAGGAACTGCTCGTGGTGGGGGTAACTTGAAGGGAAAAGATATTAAAGCCATTGAAGGGATTGAAGGAGTTCAAAAAGCTATTAAACGAATGGAAGTTGTAGCGGACTTAGTTGATCAAGAATTAATCCCAGCTCAAGGTGTTAAATTGGATGCAAACCGTGTGAAACGTTTCGGAAAAGCTGCGATGGTAACGGGAATTAATGATTCAAGTATGGATGAACGTTTTGCGGCTCAAACATTCACATTAACATCTGGAAGACACATTACAGATTCAGATACGAACGTCGCAATGGTTCATGAAGACTTTGCTAAGAAAAACAATTTAAAAGTTGGAGACAAGATTAAATTAAAATCCAATATTTATGATGCGGATAATGAAAAGAAAGCAAACAACGAAACTGAAGTAACGATTGTCGGAACATTTAGTGGAAAAAATAAAGGAAGAGTAACTGCTCCTCAAGAATTATACGAAAATACAATTTTAACAGACTTAAAAACAAGCCGTTTAATGTATGGATTTAGTGAAGAAGATGGCACTTATTTAGATGCAACTTTCCTAGTTTCAGGAGAATATGACATCGATAAGGTAATGGAACAAGCTAAAAAATTAGGAATTAACTGGAAAGCTTATACATTAGTGAAAAGTAGCCAAAACTATCCAACTTTACAAAAATCAATTAACCTTGTGTATGGTCTAACGAATAAATTATTCATCGGAAGTCTAATTTTCTCTGCGATTATTTTAGTGTTAATCTTGTTCTTGTGGACAAACAGCCGTCGTAAGGAAATCGGAATTCGATTAGCATTAGGGATGACAAAGAAAACGATTATTACACAAATGCTATATGAAGTAGGAATGGTAAGTATCGCAAGTTTTGGGGCAGCCTTTTTAGCAGGTGGTCCTGTCAGTGAATGGGTTGGAAAATTAATTTTAGGACAAGTGAATAGTAGTTTAGGAACTCAACTTGCCAACGAGGCAAAATCAGCTAACTTAGGTGGAGGTGCTGCAGTAGATGGATTTAATAAGACGCTAACGGAACTATCAGTAACAGTTTCAAATATGGACAAAGGAATCGTTATTGGACTTGGATTAGTGGTTATTGTCATTGCGGTATTCCTTGCGAGCGCATTGATTTTACAAAAATCACCGAAGAGCTTGTTACAGGATACGGAATAAAGGTAGTTTACAATAGTAAAGATTGTTATAATAGAAAGAGAGGTGATGTTTTTGAATTTATTAATTGTTGAAGATGAAGAGGCTATTCGAGAAGGTGTTCGAGAATTTTTAAGTGAACAAGGATTTACAGTCTTTGAAGCTTGTGATGGTGTCGAAGCTCTCGAAGTATTTAACCGAGAATCCGTTGATTTAATTTTATTAGATATTATGATGCCCCGAAAGAATGGGTTTGAAGTATTAGAAGAAGTTCGACAGAAAAGTAATGTCCCAATATTGATGTTAACAGCCTTACAAGATGAGGAGACTCAAGTAAAAAGCTTTGAATTACTTGTGGATGGATATATTCAAAAACCATTTTCTCTAATGGTCCTTTATAAGAGGATTGAGGCTTTGCTAAAAAGACATTATGGAGAAGTAGAAACCTGGAGTTATCAGGATACAAGTGTTAATTTTACGCGATTTGAAGCGTATGTAAATAATCAATTAGTAGAAGTGACCGCTAAAGAGCTGTCGATTCTAAAACTGCTTGTGAAGCATGAGGGACAAGCTTTGAGCCGTTCACAAATTTTAGATCATGTTTGGTCTAACCATGAAGACCCACCATTTGATCGAGTCGTGGATGTTTATATCAAACAGCTACGTAAAAAGCTAAAATTAGATTGTATTGTTACTATTAAAAATGTTGGATATAAATTGGAGTTAAAATGAGAAGATTAAAACTATTTCCAAAAATTTTCATTTATACTTTTAGTATATTAATATCACTCGTTGCGGTTGCTCATTTATTCTTATATTTTGCTTTCCCGCATTTTTACATGCAAGAACGGCAGCAAGAACTGAGTAGAAAAGCAGATGTTCTTGTACAGAGTCTTTCTCAAGTGGATGAAAAGGGAGCTGCTTCAGCATTACAAGTGTATGCCAATAATGAAGGTATAACAGCGTATTTGAAGCATGAAAGCACTGGAGAAAGTCTAACATTAGGGGCAAAATTACCAATAGATGAGAACAGCAATCAACATTCTGTGATTATCGAAGACCGTGAAGTCACGACTAAGGATGGGAAAAAATTATTTATTCAAGTGGTGTCAACGACGGAAATGGTCAAACAAGCCACGCGAGTCACTTTCCATTATTTACCATTGTCTTTAGCCATCTCGATATTTACGGCAGTAATTTTCTCTTATATTTACGCAAGAAAACTATCAAGACCTCTGATGAGAATGTCTCGAGTCACAGAGAAAATGATGAATTTAGAAAGAGATGCAGCCTTTTTAGAACCAAGTTCAGATGAGATTGGACAGATGGAAGTGCAAATTAATGATTTGTATCAACATTTATTGTCGGTAATTGATGAACTAGAAGAAAAGAATCAAAAAATGATTCGCTTAGAAAAAACAAAAGTGGATTTTCTTCGTAGTGCCTCGCATGAGTTGAAAACACCACTTGCTAGTTTAAGAATTATGCTAGAAAACATGAGCCTTAATGTAGGAAAATACAAAGATCGAGATAAATATCTAGTAGCATCCCTTGGCAAAGTGGACCAGTTATCTGTATTAGTTCAAGAAATATTGGAGCTTTCAAAATTACAAGAAAGCACAATGGAAAAGCAATCGATTCAACTAGAAAAAATGATTCCTATTTGGAACAAAGAATTTAAAATTTTAGCACAAGAAAGAAATTTAATTATTGAAACGGATTTAGAATCTTCAACAATAGAAATGAACCAAATGGCCTTCCAAAAAGTTTGGAATAATTTGATGATTAATGCGATTCGTTACTCGAATGAAGGAGGTGTTATCAAAGTTTCTGCTAAAAATGGTATCTTAAAAATAGAGAATCCTTGTCAACCTCTGACGGAGGAAGAAATAGAGATGGCATATTCATTACTACCATCGACAAGTAATAAAGGAAGTGGTAATGGGGTAGGATTATACATTGTCCATCAATTATTAAAACAAGAAGAAATTAAACACCGCTTTTATGCAACAAATACAGGAATGTGTTTTGAAATAGAAACAGAATAAAAGCTGTATGGAAGGAGTGTTGTTTATTGAATTAATGAAAAAGCTGGATTATCTCTTTTAGGAGATAATCCAGCTTTTTTGTAATAGAACATTAATGTTAAAAATAAGTAAATTAGAAAATAATTTCACAAAAACGCTTACATTTAAAGCGTTTTCGTGTATAATAAAGATATCAATAAAAAGATAGGAAGGTTGATATTATGGCAACAATTGATCGTTTCGCTACAGACACTATACGCAAGAGCAATCCGCATCTTTCGCAATTGAAGGCAACTATTGAACCAGCTTTTTATTCGAACAATGCGACTGAAATTCCGACTCTGGCAGAGGCGTATGAATTAGCGTCACATGCACCCAATACAACTGTATTAGATGCATTCGTAGCAAATGCGAAGGATTTAGGATTACCCGAGGATGCGCATATTCTTTCGGTAGTGGATGGGAGTGTCGTTGGACGTACGGCAAAAGCTCGTCGAATTTTAGGGAATAATCCGTCAGAAGATGCAAAGATTATTCCAATTATTCGCGACGAAATTTATAACAGCGCTTTCAAACCGTTTATTAAAGGAACGGCTATTGTAGGTCTTGATGAAGACTTTATGGTAAAAGCGCACATCACGATGCCTAAAGAACATATTAATAACTTATATTCTTGGTTATTGAACTTCCAAATTTTCAATGACCAATATAAGAGACGTTACGATGCATCGAAACAATATGATGAAAATGACATTTTTATTTTCTTTGATCCTACATGGAGACATCCTGATTACCCAGATGGATTAGCGTTCTTTGATACGAAACATAATTGTGCTGCAATTTTAGGAATGAGTTATTTTGGGGAAATCAAAAAGGGAACATTGACACTTGCTTGGGCAACTGCCGCTCGTAACAACTACGTTTCTTGTCACGGTGGTTTGAAGATTTTCCGTAAAGAAGGCGCTTCTTATGTTGCAAGCTTCTTTGGATTATCTGGATCAGGGAAGTCTACATTAACGCACGCAAAACATGATAATAAATATGATATTGAAGTATTACACGACGATGCATTTGTGATTTCAGTAGAAGATGGTTCATCTGTAGCTTTGGAACCTTCTTACTTCGACAAAACAAATGACTATCCAGCAGGTCACAGAGAACAAGATTACTTCGTAACGGTTCAAAACTGCGGTGTGACTCTGGATGAAAACGGCCGTAAAGTATTAGTAACAGAAGATATTCGGAACGGTAACGGGCGAACAATTAAATCTCGTTATTCAACCCCGAACCGCGTCGATAAGATTCAAGAACCAATTCAATCTATTTTCTGGATTATGAAAGATGATGCACTTCCACCATTAGTGAAAATCACAGACCCACGTTTAGCATCTATTTTAGGATGTACTTTAATGACAAAACGTTCAACAGCTGAAAATACAGGGGCTGGAGCAAACTTAGATGCGCTCGTTATCGAACCATACGCAAATCCATTCCGTGTCTATCCATTAGTAGAAGACTACGAAAAATTCAAAGCTTTATTTGATAAAGGAGTAGATTGCTACATTATCAATACAGGGGATTTCTTAGGTAAGAAAGTGACGAAAGAAGTGTCTCTTGGTGTAATTGAAACAGTTGTTGATGGCAAAGCAAAATTTGAATTGTTTGGCGGCCTTCCAGGAATGGAATACTTACCAGTAGAAGGCTATGAAGTGCCTGAAATGAACGGAGACTACGCTGAATTGATTCGTGATCGTATGCAATTCCGTTTGGATTACTTGAAAGCATTTAATGATGCAAATCAAGAACATCAAATTCCAACAGATGCTCTTGAAAGCATCAAGACAATCGAACGCTTTATCGACGTATTATAGTGGAAGGAGTGTTCGGTGATGACTCGAAAAATAGGAATTACAGATACAATCTTACGGGATGCTCATCAATCGTTGATGGCAACCCGTATGCGAATTGAAGATATGCTCCCTGTTTTAGATCAATTAGACGAAGCAGGATTTGCCTCTTTAGAATGTTGGGGTGGAGCAACGTTTGACGCCTGTATTCGTTTCTTAGACGAAGACCCATGGGACAGACTTCGCACCTTGAAAAAACATTTAAAGAAAACACCGCTTCAAATGCTGTTACGCGGACAAAATATTTTGGGATATCGTCACTATGCCGATGATGTTGTAGAAAAATTTGTCGAAAAATCAGCAGAAAATGGGATTGATATTTTCAGGATTTTCGATGCGTTAAATGACGTTCGTAACTTGGAAGCTTCACTAAATGCCGTGAAGAAGACAGGTAAAGAAGCGCAAATGACAATCTGTTACACGATTAGTGATGCGCATACGATTGACTATTACAAAGAACTAGCAGCTAAAATGCAAGAAATGGGTGCGGATTCTATCTGTGTGAAAGACATGGCTGGAATTTTAACACCAGCTCGTGGTATTGAGCTTGTTCGTGCATTAAAAGAAGTGATTACTGTTCCAATCGTTGTACACACTCACTGCACAAGTGGTATTGCGCAACTCACTTATCAAGCAGTCATTGAAGCTGGTGCGGACCGTATCGACACAGCTCTTTCACCACTCAGTGAAGGAACTAGTCAACCGCCTACGGAATCGTTAGCGATTGCGCTTCGTGAACTTGGCTATGACATCTCCGTTGATTTGGCAAAATTAGAACCAATTGCAGACCACTTCCGAGTAATTAAAGATAAATACATTAAAGATGGAACATTAAATCCAAAAATGTTAACACCAGATCCACGTGCGCTTTTATATCAGGTTCCTGGTGGGATGTTATCGAATATGTATTCTCAATTAACTCAAGCAGGTGCAACGGATAAATACGAAGAAGTATTAAAAGAAGTGCCAAAAGTAAGAGCAGACCTTGGATATCCACCACTCGTAACTCCAATGAGCCAAATGGTGGGAACTCAAGCAACGATGAATGTTCTTACTGGCAAACGCTATAAAGTGGTTTCAAACGAAGTGAAAGCATACTTACTTGGTTCATATGGACAATCACCAGTACCCATTCAAGAAAGCTTCAGAAGATCAATCATTGGGGATCAAGAAGTTATCACGGATCGACCAGCAAATCATTTGCCACCTGAATTCGAAACACTCAAAGCAGAACTTGGAGATTTAGCAAGAAGTGACGAAGACGTCTTAACTTACGCACTTTTCCCTAAAGTCGGCAAAGAATTCTTGCTTAAGAAAAATGGACAATGGCAAAAACCATCTGAAATCGTGAAGATTTTTGCGACTGTAAAGTGAGGAGAGAGTTATGCAACTAAGTTTATTAGAAATCTTATGGATCACAATCGTTTCAATGGGAATTGTGTTTGTGATGTTGACGATTCTAATGTTCCTCATGCAAGGAAGCTCTAAAGTTATCCAAATCCTGGAAGCAAAGAGTCATACAACAGTTGGAGTTGTGGGGAAACCAGTTGAGGTGAAACCTGAGGCTCCAACAAATGATGGAACACTATTTGAAACGAATAAACTTGCTAGAGTAGCCGCATTAGTAGCTTTAACGAAAGCAAGTGCGGATGTACCAGACAAGCACTTTGAGATTGTATCGATTGAAAAGAAGGTGGACTAAATGAAAAAATATGAAGTAGAAGTAAATGGCGAAACATTTATCGTCTCACTAAAAGAAATTTCAAATGAAGAAGCAACGCAGAAATTAGCAGCAGCTCCAGCACCTAATGCGCCAATGGAAGAAAAGAAAGCTGCTCCAGCTCCAACAGGAGACGGTGAAGTAGTGCCAGCTCCAATGGCAGGGATTGTATTATCGGTCAATAAAAATGTCGGTGATGCAGTGGAAAAAGGAGATATACTTGTGATTTTAGAAGCCATGAAGATGGAAAATGAAATCCTTGCTCCTTGTGACGGTGTTGTGAAAGCAATTCATGTATCAAGTAATGAATCTGTCGAATCGAACCAACCACTCTTAACGATTTAGGAGGCGATGGTTTATGGAAGTCATTCAACAGTTGATTGAAACGAGTGGGCTCTATAATTTAACAATTCAAAATATCATTATGTTAATTATCGCCTGCGTGTTTCTATATCTAGGAATTAAACGAGGGTATGAACCATACTTAATGGTTCCGATTGCGTTCGGGATGCTCCTTGTAAACTTACCGTTAGCAGGATTAATGGATGCTCCTACTGAAAATGGACCTGGTGGACTCTTGTATTACTTATATCAAGGAACGAACCTTGGGATTTATCCACCGTTGATTTTCCTTTGCTTAGGGGCCTCAACAGACTTTGGACCTCTACTAGCAAATCCGAAAACTATCTTGCTTGGTGGGGCAGCTCAATTCGGTATTTTCGTCGCATTCTTCCTTTCAGTAATGTGGGGAATGACACCGCAAGAAGCTGCTTCAGTAGGGATTATCGGGGGTGCGGATGGACCAACCGCCTTGTTCTTAACAACAAGACTTGCACCGCACTTATTACCAGCAATCGCCCTAGCAGCGTACTCGTACATGGCGCTTGTGCCAATTATTCAACCGCCAATTATTCGCGCGCTCACAACGAAGAAAGAACGTCTAGTGAAGATGACAGAAAACCGTAAAGTCAGTGAAACGGAAAAAATTCTTTTCCCAATCATCGTTACAATTTTTGTCAGCTTATTAGTACCAAGTGCAACACCTTTAGTAGGATGCTTAATGCTCGGTAACTTAATTAAAGAAATTAAGGTAGTTCCAAACATTACAAAAGTTCTACAAAATGCGATGATGTACGGTGTTACTATTATTTTAGGATTAACCGTTGGAGCAAAAGCAACAGGGGAATTATTCTTATCCGTATCGACTCTTAAAATTACTTTATTAGGGTTAATCGCGTTTGCTGGAGGAACAGCAGCGGGGGTTCTAATGGGTAAATTGATGTACAAATTATCAGGCGGTAAGATTAATCCAATGATTGGTGCTGCAGGGGTATCTGCTGTACCAATGGCCGCCCGTGTTGTACAAAAAGAAGGGCAAAGAGAAGACCCAAGTAATTACTTATTAATGCACGCAATGGGACCAAACGTAGCCGGAGTTATCGGCAGTGCGATTGCGGCGGGGGTATTACTCGCATTCTTCTCATAATAGAAGCACTCCTTTCAAACAAAAAACAGAAGAAGAGAAATCTTCTTCTGTTTTTTTGCGTAGTTTGGAATGAGGTGGTGAAGATGGAAGAGACAGTTGGGCGAATCCAGGCAGTGTTTCAATCGATGCTAGAAGAGCGTAAAGTTTCTCCTAATGCAGTGCTAGATGTGGGGATTACTATCAAAAATAGGCAGAAGCAGTGCCAATTTTGTGGGAATACCGATTCGTTGGAATTTGCGAAAGGACCTTGTATCAATTGCGTAGAAGGTGAATGTTTGTATTGCTTGAAGTGCATTGCAATGGGAAAGGTGAAGGAGTGTAGTGTCGTAATTGCGACACCTGAAGAACAGCAGCCTTTTCCAAAAAGAACAGAAGCATTAGCGCACTATAAACATACATTGAGCACAAAACAGGAACAGCTATCTTTGGAATGCTTGAATGTTGTAAAGCAAACTGGTTTTCGTGAGCACCTACTTTGGGCAGTGACAGGTTCAGGGAAAACGGAGATGATTTTTTCGAGCATCGAATGGATGTTACAGCAAGGAAAGAGAGTCGCTATTGCCGCACCAAGAATTGATGTATGTGTGGAGTTGGCGCCTCGTTTGAAGGAAGCTTTCCCAGCAGTTGAACAAAACGTCTTGCACTCGCAGTCGGATGAAGGGTACAAGAGAGTGGCGCTTACGATTGCGACGACGCACCAGATGCTCAGGTTCTACCGCGCATTTGATTTAGTGGTGATTGATGAGACGGACTCGTTTCCATACCGTGATAACGAATTACTGATTCGCGCGGTTCATCGAGCGGTCAAAGAGGATGGGTGCTTGCTGTATTTAACAGCAACACCTTCCCAGACGCTAGAAAAAAGAATCAAACGGAAAGAACTGTCGGTATCTTTGTTACCAGAGCGATATCACAAGAAACCACTAGTAGTACCAACGATGAGTTTTATCGGAGATTTAGACAAAAGATTGAAAAAGAAGAAAGTGCCAAAATCTGTTCAGCGTTTTATAGAGGAACATGTTAAAGCAGGCAAACGGTTTTTGTTATTTGTACCACGAATTACACTCCTTGTTCCGATTGAAATAGTTCTCAGACGACAGTTTCCAAATGCAAAATTCGAGACGGTTAGTTCTAAAGAACCGTATCGGCAAGAGAGAATTGCGCAGATGAGAGCAGGAGAGCTCGATTTTCTAGTGACGACGACGATTCTCGAGCGAGGAGTCACTTTTCCCGGAGTCGATGTTTGTGTCGTCAATGCCCACGAAGAGGAATTCTCAAGAGAGGTATTGGTGCAGATCGCAGGACGCGTTGGACGGACCGCAGAATGCCCGACAGGAGAAGTTGTGTATTTTCATAATGGGAAAACAAAGGCGATGGTTCAGGCGGTCTGGGAAATCAAAGACTTAAATCAACAAGCGCTTCTTGGGAGGGAGTCCAAATGAAATGTTTATGGTGCGGAGAAGAAGTTGATCGAGCTCAGCCAATACTCTCGTTTTTACTGGGTTCAAACCGAAAGTGTACTTGCGTCCATTGTGAAAAGCCTTTTATGGAATTAAAAAAACATCCGACTTGCCTAGAGTGCGGACGACTGATGACGAAAGTGGAAGTTTGCCCGGATTGTCAAAAATGGCATCAAGTAAAAGAAGCAGTTCTTTTAAAGAACACTGCCTTATATGCTTATGACGAAGCAGGGCGAAAGTTTATGGAGTTGTTCAAATTTGTTGGAGATACAAGAGTGACGGTGTTGGTTATAAAAGAATTAAGGCAAGAGTTGCTTAAGTATCAAAAGAATGGTTTCGTTCTTTGTCCATTACCTTCGTCCGAAGCAAGTCTAATGAAGAGAGAGTTCGAGACGATTCCGTATATACTGGAACAGTGTCATGTATCTACCGTTTCGCTTTTAGAACATATAGGCAGTGGAAAGAAGCAATCGGAGAAAACAAGGCAAGAACGCTTGCAGTTGAAGCAACCCTTCAAAATAAAAGAGAGTGTGGTGATTCCAAAGAAAGTTTTATTGGTGGATGATGTTTATACGACAGGCGCTACGTTACATTTGGCCGCAAAAGCATTAACGGAAATGGGTGTTGAAGAAGTGGAATCTCTGACATTATTTAGATAAAAAGTGTATCATAAATGTTTTTGTATCATTAATGATACAAAAGCATTCATTAAACTAGCCCAAGCAGTAATCAGCTTGGGCTAGTTGACTTAGTTAATTTTAGAATCTTGTAGTGACATATTGGTCAAGAGCGAGCAGAGCATTTGCGACATCTTCGGCGGTATAGTCAACGGCCATTTGGTGGATGGTTTCACCTTCTTGTGTTGCAAGTGTTCCAATCTTGAGTAAGTCTTCATAAGGAACAGAATCCAATTTCACTTCTTTAAGCGTAGTTGGTAATCCGAGTGCTTTGTAGAAAGTAATGTATTTATCAAGTTCTTCTTTTGGACGATTTTCTAATACCAGTTGTGTTAATGTACCATAGGCGACTTTTTCACCGTGAGTAAGAGAATGAATGTCTCCATGAATTGCAGTGAATCCGTTATGGATGGCATGAGCAGCTGCCAGACCAGCAGATTCAAAACCGATACCGCTGAGAAGTGTGTTGGCTTCGACAACGGCTTCTAAAGCTGGAGTAACTACTTTTGCGTTTGCCGCTGCTACAGCTTGTAGACCATTTTCGAATAAAGTACTTTCGCAAACACGAGCGATTGCTTCTGCTGCAAGAGTGGGCACTTGACCGACCATTGTGCCTCCTTGGGCTTCAATAACCGCACGAGCCTCTACCCAAGTTGCAAGCGCGTCAGCAATACCTGAGATTAATAATCGAACAGGAGAGTTAGCAATGACTTTTGTATCCACTAAAACTAATTCAGGATTTTTCTTATAGAAACGATAGCGTTCGAACACGCCTTCAGCTGAATAAATAACAGACAGAGCAGAAGTTGGAGCGTCAGTCGAAGCAATCGTTGGTAAAATTGCTACTGGACAATTCGAATCATCTGCAATCGCTTTAGCTGTATCGATAGATTTACCACCACCTAAGCCGATGACAACATTCAAGTGATGTTCCTTCACGACTTCAGCAACGCGGTGAACTTCATCATTGGTTGCTTCACCATGGAAGATTTCACGATGAACAAACGCACCTTCTTTAAGGAGATTTTCTTCTAGTTCTTTACCGACTAAATCATAAACAATAGGGTCGCAAAGAAGAAGATGTCGATCACCAAGGGCCAAAACGTGAGAAAGCCCAGTTTTAAGAACATCTTTCCCTTGAACATAACGAGACGGACTAGCAAATACTTTTTCCATAATCATAACTCCTTTATAGTTTGTTTATAATTCTACTATACAATTAAAACGGTTTCTTTTGATGAAGTTTTTATGATGTTTTGTTAAAGTGTTTGAGATTCAATGTATTTAACGGGGTTGAAAAAGGAAAGTAAGAATAGAGATTTTATAAAACTAAGGAAAAACTATTTAGGT
The DNA here is from genome assembly GCF_001807725.1 of Granulicatella sp. HMSC31F03. Lineage (NCBI taxonomy): Bacteria > Bacillati > Bacillota > Bacilli > Lactobacillales > Carnobacteriaceae > Granulicatella > Granulicatella sp. HMSC31F03. The sequence continues at coordinate 42,094 of NZ_KV790841.1, forward strand.
AATGAAAACAAAAAAGATAAAGAAAAGTTCGCAAAAATAAAGACTTTCCTTACTAATTCTTAATGAAAGAGAGCTTGAAAACGGTTGTAAAAACAAGGGCCATGCTTTATAATAAAACTATAGAAATCAAACGAAGCAATTCCTAAGAGTGGTCCTTAGGGTATTTCTTCAAATCTGGTTTTCCAGATGAAAGGGGAGAGTATTATGTTTAAATATAATATCCGTGGAGAAAATATTGAGGTCACAGAAGCGATTCGCCAATACGCAGAAAAGAAAATTAGCAAACTTGAAAAGTATTTTACTGACGTAGCTAATGCGACTGCTTACGTTAACTTGAAAGTCTACACTGAAAAGACTGCAAAAGTTGAGGTAACAATTCCACTTCCTTATTTAGTTCTACGTGCTGAGGAAACTTCAATTGATTTATATGGAAGCATTGACTTAGTAGTAGATAAACTGGAAAGACAAGTTCGTAAACATAAAACAAAAATCAATCGTAAATCTCGTGAAAAAGGTTTTGATATTGTGTTACCAACACTTCCAGAAACTCCGGAAGAAGAGGAAACAGGATTAGAAATCGTTCGTACAAAACGAATTGATTTGAAACCAATGGATAGTGAAGAAGCTGTTCTTCAAATGAACATGTTAGGCCATAACTTCTTTATCTATCAAGATGCTGAAACGAACGAAACAAACATTGTTTACCGTCGTAAAGATGGAAAATATGGTTTGATTGAAACAAATTAATAAAAAAATCGGGTGACTTTGAAAAAAGTCACCTTTTTTTGCTTTCTTAATTAGCTAAACAATGGTAAAATGAATAAGATGCAATAGGTCTAGTTACCAATTTGTAGGACTTTATTAGTTTTAAAATATTCATCATCTACATACTTTAAGATAAGGACGATTGATGAAGATAAAAAAGGAGTTAATTAAATGGCAAATTTTTTGAGACAGTTAGTTGAAAATGATAAGCGCGAATTACGCCGTTTAGGGAAATTAGCGGATAAAGTAATTGCTTTAGAATCTCAAATGGCTGCATTAGAAGATGCTGATTTTCCAGTAAAAACTGAAGAATTTAAAGAGAGATATGCTAAAGGGGAAAGTTTAGATGCTCTTCTTCCTGAAGCTTTCGCGTTAGTACGTGAAGGAGCTAAACGTGTATTAGGCTTATTCCCATATAAAGTTCAAATCATGGGAGGAATTACACTTCATGATGGGAACATTGCGGAAATGCGTACTGGTGAAGGTAAAACTTTAACAGCGACAATGCCTGTATATTTAAACGCATTATCAGGAGACGGAGTACACGTAGTTACAGTTAACGAATACTTAGCAAGTCGTGACGCACGCGAAATGGGTGAGTTATATAACTTCCTAGGACTATCTGTAGGGTTAAACTTAACAGGAATGTCTTCAGAAGAAAAACGTGCAGCTTATGCTAGTGATATCACTTATAGCACAAACAGTGAATTAGGATTTGACTACTTACGTGACAACATGGTGGTTTACAAATCACAAATGGTACAACGTCCATTGAACTACGCAGTTGTCGATGAAACAGACTCAATCTTAATCGACGAAGCGCGTACGCCATTGATCATTTCAGGACAAGCTGAAAAATCAACAGTATTATACCAACGTGCAGATATGTTTGTTAAAGGCTTAAAAGAGGAAGAAGATTACACAATCGACTTAACTTCTAAAACAATCTCATTAACAGACGAAGGGATTAACAAAGCGGAACAAACATTCCGCCTACCAAACCTTTACGATGTTGATAATGCAGCACTTGTGCACCATATCGACCAAGCTTTACGTGCAAACTACATTATGTTACGCGACATCGACTATGTAGTGGATGAAGGTAAAGTTAAAATCGTTGATGGATTTACTGGACGTATCATGGAAGGTCGTCGTTACTCAGATGGTCTTCACCAAGCGATTGAAGCTAAAGAAGGCGTAGAAGTTGAAAACGAATCTAAGACAATGGCGACAATCACTTACCAAAACTACTTCCGTATGTATCGTAAATTATCAGGAATGACAGGGACTGCCAAGACTGAAGAAGAAGAATTCAGAGAAATTTACAATATGAACGTTGTAGCTATTCCGACAAACCGACCAATTCAACGTGTTGACGGACAAGACTTAATTTATCCATCTCTACGTAGTAAATTTAAAGCGGTTGTTAACGATATTAAACAACGTCACGAAGTTGGACAACCGATCCTTGTAGGGACTGTTGCAGTTGAAACAAGTGAATTGATTTCGAACTTACTACGCGAAGAAGGGATTCCTCACGAAGTACTAAACGCGAAAAACCACTTTAAAGAAGCAGAAATTATCATGTCAGCAGGTCAACGTGGTGCTGTAACAATCGCGACAAACATGGCCGGACGTGGTACTGACATTAAGCTTGGTAAAGGCGTGAAAGAACTAGGTGGACTTTGCGTAATCGGAACAGAACGTCACGAAAGCCGTCGTATCGATAACCAATTACGTGGACGTAGTGGACGTCAAGGGGACCCAGGTGCAACACAATTCTACCTTTCATTAGAAGATGATTTAATGAAACGTTTCGGTGGAGAAAAGATGCAAGCTATCTGGGAACGTCTAAACTTAACAGATGAAGAAGATGATAACTTCATCCAAAGTAAGATGTTAACCAAACAAGTTGAGTCGTCACAAAAACGTGTTGAAGGAAACAACTACGATACACGTAAAAGTGTCCTAGAGTACGATGAAGTAATGCGTGAACAACGTGAAATCATCTACTCTCAACGTTTACAAATTATCAATGAAGAGAAATCTCTTGAAAATGTAACTAAAGGAATGATTCGCCGTACTATCCACCGTGTAGTGGAAAGCCATACTTTAGCGGATCAAAAAGAATGGAACTTAGAGGGAATTGTGGACTTTGCTCACAACTCAATCTGTGCTCCAGATGAACTTTCACTTAGCGATTTAGAAGGCAAAGCAGCTGCTGAAATCGAAGAACTCTTATATGAAAAAGCAATGGAAATATACAAAGAAAAACAAGAGCAATTGAATGGCGACAATCAAATGCTTGAGTTCGAAAAAGTAGTTATCTTACGTGTGGTTGACCGTAAGTGGACAGATCACATCGATGATATGGACCAATTACGTCAAAGTGTTGGTTTACGTGGATATGCACAAATCGATCCATTAACGGAGTACCAAACTGAAGGGTACGAACGATTCCAACAAATGATTGCTGAAATCGACTATGATGTAACACGTATCTTGATGAAATCTCAAATTCGTCAAAACTTACAACGTGAACAAGTTCAAGGAGTTCGTAGTGTTGTGGCAACAGGTCACGATAGAACTTCTGATGACGATTCAGAAAAAGATTAATAAATGAAGGAGACGGCGAAGAATTTCGCCGTTTTCTGTTAGAAAGAGGTCAATATGGAAATTAGTGAAATTAGAAATGCGCTTGAAACCATGAATGAGCAAATTATCAGCTATAGGAGGTCTCTTTGACTTAGATCGCCTAGAAGAAGATATCGCTGCTTACGAACAAGAGATGTCAGAACCATCTTTTTGGGACGATAGCGAAAAAGCGAATCAAGTCATTCAAAAGAATAATGAATTAAAGTCGATTTATGATACTTTCCATAAAATGGAATTAGCTCATGAAGAAACAAGTTTATTATTTGAAATGTATAAAGAAGAGCCAGATGAAGAGGTGCATGCGGAAATCGTTGAGGCGATTCAGTCTCTTGAAAAAGACTTACAACAGTACGAATTAAGTATGTTACTGAACGGTCCACATGATAAAAATAGTGCGATTTTAGAAATTCACCCAGGAGCTGGTGGTACGGAATCGCAAGACTGGGGAAGTATGCTACTTCGTATGTATATGCGCTGGGCTGAAAAGCATGGCTACCGTGTGGAAACGGTCGATTATCAAGACGGAGATGAAGCAGGGATTAAATCTGTAACCTTGTCGATAGAGGGGTTAAATGCATACGGATATTTACGCTCTGAAAAAGGCGTACATCGTCTCGTTCGTATTTCACCGTTTGATGCGGCTGGAAAACGCCATACGTCTTTCTGTTCGGTAGACGTCGTTCCTCAAATGGATGGAGATATTGATATTGAAATTAATCCAGATGACTTAAAAGTGGATGTGTATCGTGCCAGTGGTGCTGGTGGACAACATATTAATAAGACGTCTTCTGCGGTACGTATTACGCATATTCCAACTGGAATCGTGACACAAAGTCAGGCTCAACGGTCTCAATTTAAAAACAGAGACCAAGCGATGGCGATGTTGAAGGCGAAATTATTCCAATTAGAAGAAGAGAAGAAGGCGGCAGAATTAGCAGCTATACGTGGTGAGCAAAAAGATATCGCCTGGGGTTCTCAAATTCGAAATTATGTCTTCCACCCCTATTCAATGGTAAAAGACTTACGTTCTGGATATGAGACAGGAAATATTGGGGCGGTCATGGATGGAGACTTAGATCCGTTTATGGATGCGTACTTAAAATGGACGCTTGAGGGAACTAAGGCTGGAGAAGAAGCATAGAGATGGACACCTAGTGAATGCTAGGTGTTTTTATCGGCTCTTTGTCAAATAGTGTTGATGAAGAAATT
>NZ_KV790842.1:0-1059 GCF_001807725.1 Granulicatella sp. HMSC31F03
CAGACTTGAAAGACGGTAGTCAAGCGACTCCGACACAACCAAGTCAAACAGAAGTGAAGACAGCAGAAGGTACCTGGAGCTTTAAGTCTTATGACAAGGCATCAGAAACCATCAATGGAGCGGATGCCCACTTCGTCGGTACTTGGGAATTCACTCCGGCTCCAACTTACAAGGCAACACATGAATTTGTAAGCGGAACGCCAGGAAAAGAACTTCCACAAGAAGTGAAATCCTTGCTTCCAGTAGACCAAACAGACTTGAAAGACGGTAGTCAAGCGACTCCGACTCAACCAAGGCAAACAGAAGTGAAGACAGCAGAAGGTACATGGAGCTTCAAGTCCTATGACAAGACATCAGAAACCATCAATGGAGCGGATGCTCACTTCGTCGGTACTTGGGAATTCACTCCAGCTCCAACTTACAAGGCAACACATGAATTTGTAAGCGGAACGCCAGGAAAAGAACTTCCACAAGAAGTGAAATCCTTGCTTCCAGTAGACCAAACAGACTTGAAAGACGGTAGTCAAGCGACTCCGACTCAACCAAGGCAAACAGAAGTGAAGACAGCAGAAGGTACCTGGAAATTCGAGTCATATGATAAGACATCGGAAACAATTAATGGATCAGATGTTAAGTTTGTAGGAACCTGGAAATTTACAGCAATCCCAGTTCCAACAGTGACTCATAAAGCAGTTCACGAGTTTGTCAGCGGAACTAAAGGCAAAGAGCTTCCACAAGAAGTGAAATCCTTGCTTCCAGTAGACCAAACAGACTTGAAAGACGGTAGTCAAGCGACTCCGACTCAACCAAGCCAAACAGAAGTGAAGACGGCAGAAGGCACATGGAGCTTTAAGTCTTATGACAAGGCATCAGAAACCATCAATGGAGCGGACGTTAAATTTACAGGAACTTGGGAATTTACCCCAGCTCCAACTGTACGTCCAATTACTTCTTTTGTAGATACTAAGGGTAATACATTAGTTCCAAGCGAAGACGGTGAACAACCTAAGAAAGAAATTCCAGGCTACCGCTTCGTAGAAACTAAGAAACTTCCAAATG
>NZ_KV790843.1:0-339 GCF_001807725.1 Granulicatella sp. HMSC31F03
GCCAACCTTGATCAGAATGGAGAATCAATCCATTTACATCAGGGAATTTTTTAAAAGCTTTATTTAACATCCTTTGAATCTGTTCTAAGTCGGGACTTAGAGAAAGATCATAGGAGATTATTTCATTAGTAGACATATCTAAAATTGGAGAAAAGAAACATTTTCCCCAAGGAAAAGTGAATTGAGAAACATCTGTACTCCATTTTTGAAGTGGCCTATCGGCCGTAAACTCTCTGTTAATAATATTATCACCAACTTTCCCAACATTGCCTTGATAAGAATGGTATTTTTCTTTAGGGCGTTTCCCAAACAATCCATTTACATGCATAAGACGTTGAA
>NZ_KV790843.1:359-34250 GCF_001807725.1 Granulicatella sp. HMSC31F03
TTTCTGATAATAAAACACCATTCTTCTCAGCCACTACATCAACTTTAGTTAATTCAAAATAGTAAGTAGATTTAGCCATTTTCATCGCTTTAAGAAGATGTTTTAGTTATTATCCTACTTCTCGTAATTCCTTGATGATCGCTGCTTTCTCGCCTTGAGAAGCGCAGCTTCCTGTTCTTCTCTCAAGGTTCTCATTTTTTTATAACAGCAATTTCAGCTTCTAAATATGCATTTCGTTCACGTAATCGAACTAATTCTTCTCGTTCGGATTCTGAAAGGTTATCAGGTATAGCTTTTTTATTCATAATAGGCTCCTTAGATAATGGTCGTCCTCTCTTCTTATTCTTTAGACCATTATATCCATAAGTCAGATACTTGTGAACCCAAGAACTTAATAATCCATCACTAATTCCTTCTGAAAAAGAAACTTCTGTAAGAGTTTTTCCATTTAAAATCTGTAGAACAAATGTCAATTTTTCTTCTAAAACTCTTTTGCTTAACTTTTTCAGGCGTTTCTGCCCACGTTCCTTGTCGATACAATTCTACTCATTTCATTTTGAACTCAAATGAGTAACGCATAATAAATACCCCCTTTACTGGTTTGTCCAGTAAAGGGGGTACATATCACAACAGGATGGTTCTTTTTCTGTTTGCCTTTTACCGTTCCATGATTTTTCGAACGAATTTGATTTGCTCTTGATTACAAGTTTGTCCCACTTTATTCTTTAAATTCAAATGGAATACATGCCCTTGGGTTTTCTTGTTATTCCCGTACTCTTTAAACACAAAATCAATTTTCTTTTGCTCCAACACTTCTTTCAATCGGTGCGAATGCTTTCGTAGGAAATCCCCATTACTAGTGGCTAAGTATACAGGTGGAAAATCTGGTGTAATGTAACGAACCGGGCTCATTTTCTTAATAGAAGATCCTGTTGGCTTTTCTCCAAGAATATCCGTTAAGAACGGCGTTAATAGCACTCCTCTATGTTCTACTTCCCCTTCCATATCAAAGACTCCGCAATTTAACACGAGCGCCTTTGGAACAAACTTTGGAGACACTGTAATTTTTGGAAACTCTTTTGCATAATCAGAGTTTAATTGAATGGCCGTGTACGCTGTTGCTAAATGTGCTCCCGCTGAATCTCCAACGAAAAAGAGATTTCTTAGATCAAGATGATATTGTTTTGCATTCGTGACAACCCACTCCATAATGCTTCCTACATCTTCTAAAGGAGCTGGAAAAGTGTGCTTTGGCGCGAGTCTGTAGCTAGCATTCACCACTGCAAACCCCTGAGCAGCTAAATACATACAATACGGAGCGTATACCTTCTTATCCCCGTAAACCCAAGCGCCTCCGTGAATATTTAGGAGTACAGGCAATTTGCCTTCCTTGTCTTTTGGACGATAGAGGTCCAGCAGATGCCACTTGTCGCAGGATCCATAAGATAAATTTTCAACAGTCTCTACATTCGTTGGTGGAACCCAACCCAAGTCTCGTTTTAAGTCCCCGATGGTAAATAACGTACGGACAATATGACTCGTAAGTGACATTGCTAAACCTCCTTTCCTTTTAATACTATTCGGCACCTTCTAAAAATGGTGTTACTAATTCCATCCACTCCAACGGAAGATAAGTGGATAAATATCCATGATTATATCCCTTCGCCTCATACAGTCTGCAATTAGGATGCATCTGTTGAAATAGCTTTGCCGATTCCTTCACGCACTTCATTTCTTTTTCACCATAAATATAGAGAACCTCAGCTGAACTATCTGAAATCGCTGGTTTCAATTGATAACTGGCCATATAGGTTTTATAAATCGTTACTAATGTTTTGATGGGCAATCGTGGCATATCTTCCAAATAGTACCGTTCTAATTCTTCTGGATAAGCCATCTTAGGATACATCTTTCTCATGAGTTTTAATTGCATTTTACATGCTGCCTTACCGAACATCAACTTCCCAAAACATTTTACAAAGGCGATACTCATTTTCGCTAGTTTCGGTTGTGGAATGCAGAGACTTCCGTCAATAATGGCTTTATCAGCTATATAAGCATCTAACGAAAGTAACTCCATGACAATTTGCCCACCAAGCGAGACACCACCTAAAGCAAACACATGCCCATCGCATTGGTCTTTTATATACACTAGAATTTCCTGTGCAGATCGCTCAGTAGATACATACTCCTTTTGGTACTCCTCACCATGCCCATCTAGCACTGGTAAAATCACATGATATTTATCTGACAGAAGACGTGCTTGTCGCAAAAAATTCCACCATGAATTTCCTCCACCGTGGATCAATACAATATGAGGATTATGATTATCACCAAATTCATGAAATCTCATCAAAAAGCTCCCTTTCCACTACCATTTCTTTTACTATTGTAACCCAAGCGTTCAAAAAACACATCATAATTCTTCTCAAAGTCAGTTCACATGATTATATCCAACAAAAAAGGTCGGACTGAATAGTCCGACCTTTAAACATGTCATTAAAAATTATTTTAATGTTACTGAAGCGCCAACTTCTTCTAATTGAGCTTTTAATGCTTCAGCTTCTTCTTTAGCTACGCCTTCTTTTAATACGCCAGGAGCGCCATCAACTAATGCTTTAGCTTCTTTTAATCCTAATCCAGTTGCTTCACGAACAACTTTGATTACTTTAATTTTTTGGTCTCCAGCAGAAGTTAATTCTACAGTGAAGTCAGTTTTTTCTTCTGCAGCTTCACCAGCGCCACCTGCTACTACAGCTACAGGAGCTGCTGCTGTTACGCCAAATTCTTCTTCGATAGCTTTTACTAAGTCGTTTAATTCTAATACAGTTGCTTCTTTAATGTCAGCAATGATTTGTTCAATGTTTAATGCCATTTTTAATTTCCTCCATTTTTTGGTTGTTTTAATAATTTTTGTTTGTGTGTTTTTAAAGTTAGCTAGCTCGCTTTATTAAGCTGCTGCGCCATCTTTTTGATCTGCAACGGCTTTGATTGCCAATGCAGTGTTGCGAACTGGTGCTTGTAATACTGATAATAGCATTGAAAGTAACCCTTCGCGGCTTGGTAGTTTTGCAAGAGCTTCGATTTCTTCTTTTGAAGAAACTTTACCCTCAACCACACCTGCTTTAATTTCTAAAGCTTCAACTTTTTTAGCAAAGTCAGCTAAGATTTTAGCAGGAGCTACTACATCTTCGTTACTGAAAGCTACAGCTGATGGTCCTTTGAAAACGTCATCCATTCCTTCTAAACCAGCTTCTTTAGCTGCACGTGATAAAATGCTGTTTTTAACAACGGCAAATTGTACACCTGCTTTACGTAATTCTGAACGTAGATTTGTAGCTTGTTCTACAGTAATCCCTAAATAGTCAACAACAACAACTGATGATGCGTTTTTGAACTGTTCAGCAACTTCTGCAACTTGTTGTGCTTTTTTAGCAATGATTGCTTCACTCATCTTCGTTTTTCACCTCCTGAAATTTAGGTAGGGCATAAAAAAACTCTATGCCCACAAAGACACAGAGAAATAAGATCAACTTGTTCTCCCTCGGTAGGATATTAAGGCTAGCGCCCCCTACTGTCTTCGGTCGCATTCAACTTTTATTAGTTTACATGATTGACTCTTCATTGTCAACAAAAAACACTAATAAAAAAGAACCAAGCACATGGCCTGGTTCATTCATTTTTAAATTATAGAGAAGCTACGTCTACTTTAACCCCAGGGCCGAAAGTAGTTGTCACAGCAACGTTACGTACGTATTGACCTTTAACTGTAGCAGGTTTGATACGTAATAATGTTTCGTGAATTGTTTTGAAGTTTTCTACTAATTTTTCATCTGAGAATGAAACTTTACCGATTGGAACGTGGATGTTACCAGCTTTGTCAACACGGTAAGTTACTTTACCAGCTTTGATTTCTTCAACAGCTTTTGTTACGTCCATTGTAACAGTACCTGTTTTAGGGTTTGGCATTAAGCCTTTAGGTCCTAATACACGACCTAAACGACCAACTTCACCCATCATGTCAGGTGTTGCAACGATAACGTCGAACTCAAACCATCCACCAGCGATTTTTTGAGCTAATTCGCTGTCACCAACGTAATCTGCACCAGCTGCTTCAGCTTCTTTAGCTTTTTCACCTTTTGCGAATACTAATACGCGTTGAGTTTTACCAGTTCCGTTTGGAAGTACAACTGCTCCACGTAATTGTTGGTCAGCTTTCTTTGGATCTAAACCTAAACGGTATGCAACTTCTACAGATGCATCAAATTTAGCGAAATCTGTTTCTTTTGCTAATGCGATTGCTTCTTGAACTGGGTAAGCTTTAGAAGAATCGATTTTTTTAGCGGCTTCTAAATATTTTTTGCTTTTCTTTGCCATTGTATAATTTCCTCCTATTGTGTGGTTTTAACGGTTTTACCTCCCACAAAGTCCATGAGTGAAACACTCGTGCTAGGGACTTTTGGAAGCTGCATTTGTTTTTAGCCTTCTACTACAAATCCCATTGAACGGGCTGTACCTTCGACCATGCGCATAGCAGCTTCTACGTCTGCTGCATTTAAGTCAGGTGCTTTTAATTCAGCAATTTCTCTAACTTGATCACGAGTTACAGTAGCAACTTTTTTCTTGTTTGGTTCGCCTGAACCTTTTTCTACTTTAGCAGCTTTCTTTAATAATACTGCTGCTGGTGGTGTTTTACAGATGAAGTCGAATGAACGGTCTTCATAAACTGAAATCACAACCGGAATGATTAAACCTGCTTGGTCAGCTGTACGAGCATTGAATTCTTTACAGAATCCCATGATGTTCACTTGTGCTTGACCTAAAGCTGGACCTACTGGTGGAGCTGGAGTTGCTTTACCTGCAGGAATTTGTAATTTAACTAGTTTTACAACTTTTTTAGCCACGAGACATTACCTCCTTGATTGTTTCGTGCGTGGTTTAATGGAGATGAAGATTTCTCCTCCCACGGTGTTCCGACATGTGCATTTTCATGCACTTTGGTATTATATCAAAACTTAATTTGCAATGCAATATTTATAGTTCCCTCTTATGTAAAAAAAACTTGCGTTGGTCTTACAAACCACTTCCAATCCTTGGGGATTAATTTATAACCACTGCAATGGGGCACCGGATTGAGCCTTTCGTCTCAATTCTTACCAAGCTTCAAACTGACTCTACGGGTTTCACCCTAGAGTCAGTAATTCACATTGGTTGCTATTCCCCAATGCTGTGGTTATAAAATCCGCAAGTTTTTCGTGGTTTGTAAGAAAATGGGATTTTTTTGCAAAAAAGTGAACTGCTAGAAATCGCGGTGCAATGGGATTTGTGCCAAAAGATGAAAATGACATGTCGGTGCCTATAACGGCCTCCCATGCTGCAAGAATGCGATGAGGACGCATTTTGTGCAGGGAGCAAGAGGTGCTTACAAAAACTGCCCGAAATTCACTTATAAGTGAATTTCGGGCAGTTGTGCTAGTTGTTAAATTCAATAAAGAAAACTTTGAGATAGTCGCTTAGCGGTGTCGCTGCTGGTACTGCAAAATCGCTTGGTAATCCTTTCTTCAAGACAATGCGATAGCGACGATTACCGTCTGCTTCACGAATCCCCTGTTCAATCATTTGTTGGAACTGAGATTCACTCACATTCGCTGCGTTTGTAGATAACACAAGCGTGCCTTTTGGTGCGACTAATGGGGTGATTTGCGCCACTAGTTTCCCGTAATCTTTTGCTACAGAAAAAGTACGCTTCTTCGTACGCGCAAAGCTTGGTGGGTCGACCACAACGGTATCGAATGTCAACTGTTTCTTCAACGCGTATTTGAAATAATCAAAAACGTCCATGACGTAGATTTGTTGTGTCTCAGGGTCAATGTCGTTTACTGCAAATTGTTCTTTTGTTTTCTCGAGGCTACGGTTGGCGACATCTACACTCGTTGTTTTAGTCGCTCCTCCCATCGCTGCAGCTACAGAAAAAGCACCCGTATAACTAAATGTATTTAACACGGTACGGCCGGCACTGTAGCGCTGACGGATTGTTTCACGGACTTCACGTTGGTCCAAAAAGATACCCGTCATTAGTCCTTCGTTCATATAAGTCGCGTATTTAACGCCATTTTCTAATACAATCAGTGGTTCTGGCGCTTCTACCCCTCCGACAAACCTACTTTCTGGTAAATCCGCTTCGTTTTTAAAACGAATCTTTTCGTAGACACCTTTGACACCTTCAAATGCCCCAAGCGCCTGCGTTAAAATCAGGTCACGATAATGATACACGCCTTCGCTGTACCAAGAAACGACAATAAACCCGTCATACCAGTCGATTGTCACTCCGCCAAAGCCATCGCCTTCCCCATTAAAGAGACGAAACGCTGTCGTATCGTCAGAATGCAGGAGGGCACGGCGATTCTCGAATGCAGTTTTGAAGATGCCACTAAAGAATGCATCATCCAATGCTTCGTCTTCCTCGCGGCTATAGACCCACGCAACCCCCTTGTTTTGGAATCCGACATACGCCATTCCTAAAAATCGGTGTTGTTGGTCAACAACTTTTACTACTTCACCTTCATCTGCGCGAAGTTCTTGCGCAAGGTCCATCTGACTAATCAATGGGCTTCCTTTTTTGATGCTCGATGCCGTTTTACTTTTTACGACAATCTTTCCCGTCATTATTTTTTCCTCCGCTTCTTAATCAACCGATACAAGAGAAATCCCAGCCAACTGCCTAGAACATTACAAATAATGTCATCAATATGGCTGACCCCTGTATAAAATATAAACTGTGCAAACTCGATGAAAAACGAGGTCAAGAACCCGTATTTCAGCGAGCGTGATTCTCCTTTTTTACTTCCATACAGCATCCCGCAGAAGAATCCAAGTGGCATAAACCAGACGATATTTCCCACTACATTATAATACGCTGCAAATATCGACCCTTGCATAAAGAGTTTGATACTATCCACAAATGGAACCCACATAATATCTGAGAGTGGATGCATGACAAATTCCACGGTAAAGGATTCATCTAAGTTTCTAAAAATCGTCACCTGCGAAAGTAGAATTAAATAGAAGATAAATAAATTGCGATAGAGTTCCCATTTCCACACAATTCGTTTTCTTTTTCTAAACAATAAAGAAATAGACCAAACGATCAACCATCCTATAAAGAGGACGATAGCGTGGTCTAAGCTAAAAATAAACAAACGAACAAGTGGAAGATGGTTCACTCGGTCCGCAAAAATCTCTACTATCCATCGATAGAATGGACCTAATAAATACATGGTCTTCCTCCTTGTTCGTTTTTCAATCTATGATAATTCCGGTTCTCCAGGGAACACTACTCTAAATGTAGTCCCTTGACCGATTTCACTTCGTACAGAGATTCTACCATGATGACTATCCACTAGTGATTTAACAATCGCCAGTCCAAGCCCGCTTTCTCCATACTTCGTACTCTTTCTGGAAATGTCTGCTTTATAGAAACGTTCCCAGATTTCATTAATTTCTCTCTTATCAATTCCAATTCCCGTATCTGAAATTTCAACAATGGCTTTTTTACCATCGTTCCAAGCTTTCACCACGATTTTACCATCATCGGTAAATTGGTTTGCGTTTTTCGTAATGTTCACCAAAATTTGTACAAACCGGTCATAATCCGCATATACACTAAACTCTGGGTCACATTCATAAGAGATTTCATTATTTTTCACTTTAGTCAGTGCTTGCATTTGTTCCACAACCGCTCGGATTGCTCCAAGGCCTGCAAAACGATGTTGCACTAACACGATTTGGTTTGAACGAATTTTTTCATAGTCCAGATTTTCATTGACGAGTCGAATTAATCGTTGCGTTTCACTTGAAATGAGTTCAAGCGAACGTCCTCTTCTAGATTCAGGAACCATATTGTATTTCAAACCATCTAACAAGCCGTTCATCGTTGTTAGGGGTGTTCTCATTTCATGAGCCACGTCCATCATAAATTGCCTACGAACATTTTCTTGTCGCTCGACTTCTTTTTCCATTTCACGTAAGGAACGCGCCATGCTATTAAAGTCTCGCATCAATTCGTCAAACTCATCTTGGCTATCTACTTTCAACTGAACGTCAAAGTCCCCTTCAGAAATTTTATGGGTGGCTTGACGCAATTTATTAATGCGTCTGTTTTGATAGTTCGCAAAAATAAAGCTCATCAACATTCCAATAATTCCTGCCGCACCAAACGCGATAAACATCGAGTTTCTGAGTTCTCTCACTTCTGTTTGGATACGACTGATAGGACTCGCTAAAGCAACATATCCTTTATATTGCTTTTCTTTAATAATCGGATAATAAACGGTCAATAAGTTTTCTACAGGATCCCCTGAGAAGTCTGTTTGAACCTCTTTTAAGTTAATGGCAGATCCGTTTTTTAGGTGATTTAACTCCTCTTCTGATAACGAGTTTTCACTAGCAGGATGCTTCGACGGAAAAGTCATATTGTTTTGTTCGTCAAAAATTGCAATAGTGACATTTTCTTCTTTTAAAGCTGTCCCTATTTTTTTAATATCCGCATAGCTCATCTCGGAAGCAATAATCCCTTTGGCATAAGACTGCAATTGTTGCGATCTTTGCGTGTAGATATTATTGCTCATTACATTATAGAAAAGAATTCCACAAGCAACAATGGTTACTAACACAACGGATAGGAACCCAAATAGTTGCTGATAAAAGTACTTCATTGATTACAACTCACTATCATCAAATTTATACCCTACGCCCCATACTGTATGAATCACGTGTGGTCCTACAGCTTCAATCTTTTGGCGAAGTTTCTTAATATGAGCATCTACTGTACGTTCATCGCCGTAGAATGGATCTTCCCAGATTTTTGTTAATAGATGTTCACGGGTGAATACTTGGCGTTGATGTTTCGCCATCACCATTAATAAGTCAAACTCTTTTGGTGTTAAGTTTTCGATTTGTTTTCCATCGATAAACGCTTCATGCGTCTTCGTATTGATTTTGACATGATCTGTTTCTACATCGAACGTTGACAATGCCCCGCTACCTGAAGCTGATGATCTTTGTGTACGACGTAAAAGTGCTTTAATACGTGCCATAATCGTTACCGCGCTAAATGGTTTCGCCACATAGTCGTCCGCTCCGATTTCAAGACCAATGACTTGGTCACTTTCAGAGTCACGAGCTGTCAGCATCACGATTGGAACAGCTTGATTTACCTGACGGATTTGACGGCAAATTTGCATGCCATCCATGCTAGGTAAGTTTACATCTAAAATCACAATGCCCCATTTGGATTGATTTTCCATAAAAGCATCGAAGCCTTCTTTTCCATCATGATAGAAACTTGCTTTCCAGCCTTCGTTTTCAAAAAACATTTCCATCATTTCGCAAACTGCTTCTGTATCTTCAATCATTAAAACATGCATCATTTACACTCCTTTTTCACGTAAATCTTATTCATTATAAAGTTTCTTCACAGATTATACACTGTTATTATGAAATCATAGGCGACTAATTGTGAATATTATATGAATAAAGCTCTAAAACTGAACTATTCCTTCCGTTTCTTAGACCCTAAACTGAATCGCAAGTGATTCAATAAGGACAGTTGAGCGTCACTCCACGGATTTCTTCTGCCGTTTCCTTTTTGATGAAAATGACGCGTAAGCTCTGTCTGTTTATCGCGACTGCTCTCTAATTCCTTATAAAAATCCCGTGCAGACTTTCGAAGCGCTCCTTTTTGGAAGATAAGCCACTGCTGGGCTAAGTCGCTAGTTGCAACAGACACTTGAATGAGTCGCGTGTTCATTTCGGAAACGGTGCGTTCAATATAACTATCAGCCGTTTCTCCTTCAGAGGTGAAAATCACTTTCACTTGCGCCTGGTCAAACGACTGCGTAATCCCTGGTACAAATTGGGCGTCGAACACAATCCAGACTTCGATATTTTCAAACTTCTGAAAATTCGAGCAGCGTTGAATGAGTAAATCTCGTGCGCTCTCTAAGTCGTCTTGCTTCTTTAAAGCGACCAGTTCCGGCCACGCTCCAATCATATTGTATCCATCTACAATATAGAGTTGCTTTTTCAACCTGGTCCCTCCGTTTCTATAGCGAACGATTACGGAAGACTTCGTACATCATTAAAGCACTTGCCACACTCGCATTGAGACTTTGCACATGCCCGACCATTGGGATCGTAACCATCTCATCGACGCTTTCTTTTACAATCCGAGATACGCCTTTTCCTTCGTTCCCCATCACAATTGCAAGAGGCCCTTTCGTATTCCATTTGCGGTAGTCAGTTCCGTTCATATCGGTTCCAAACACCCATACGCCACGAGCCTTCAATTGTTCAATGGTCTGTGTCAAATTCGTCACACGGACAACTGGCACATGTTCAATCGCTCCGGTGGATGCTTTGGCAACGGTCGCCGTCAGTGAAGCGGAACGGCGTTTTGGAATAATAATACCGTGAACGCCTGTTGCATCAGCCGTTCGTAAAATACTTCCTAAGTTATGAGGATCTTCCACACCGTCTAGAATAACGATAAATGGATCCTCCCCTTTTTCTTCAGCTTTCTTGAAGACATCTTCCAAGTCGGCGTATTCATAGGCTGCAATCGAAGCTACAAGGCCTTGATGAACCGCATTTCCAACCAAATCTTCAATCTTTGTCTTCGGAACAGTTTGAACTTGAATGCCTTTTTCACGTGCGAGTTCAATGACTTTTGCGGCATCTCTTCCAGAAGTTCCTTCTTGGATAAAGACACGGTTCACACGATCTGGTGTTTGCAAGGCTTCCACCACTGCATGGCGTCCAAACACAAAGTCCACTACATCCTGAGCTTCAACATGTTCTACGTGTTCCCGAGTAGGTCGTTGTCTCTTCTCAGCGCGCTCTGAACGCCCACGGTCTGAGCGATTTCCGTTTCTTGATTTCTTCTTTGGTGCATATTCATTTCGTGCCATATTGCTATTCACCTTCCACTTGTTGTAAGCACCAGTTGATGAGTTCTTCTAGGCGTGCTTGTTGGCCTGATAAATATAAGTACCCCATCAATGCTTCAAACCCAGTCGCAATACGGTAAGTTCCTACGTCTGCATTTTTGGCAACCGTATGACTCTTACTATTGCGTCCTCGTTTATAAATTTCTAATTCTTCTTCATTTAAGAAGTTTTCTTGTTCCAGCATTTGTTGCATCAATCGTGCTTGTGCTTTTGCTGAAACAAACTTCGTTGCGGTCGCATGTAATTGATTTGGCTTTGTAAGCCCTTTTTGCATCACGTGATTTCTGACATACACTTCATAAATCCCGTCACCCATATAGGCGAGTGCCAAACCGTTTAGCAGCTTCCAGTTTTTTTCTGTCATGCTTCTCTTCTCCATCTTGTTCCTTGTGGAGTGTCTTCTAATACAATCCCTTGTTCTTTTAATAAATCACGAATCTCGTCACTGCGAGCAAAATTCTTCGCCTTACGCGCTTCAAGACGTTCGTCGATTAATGCTTGAATATCATCATCGAGCAGTGCTTCTTGTTTTTCCACGATACCGAAGATTCCAAATAGAACCGCTGCTTTTTCAAGGAGTGCTTCCAGTACTGCTTTAGAAACCACTTCTTGTTCTAAATACACATTCCATTCTTTCAACCATTGATATAGCACCGTCATGCCGTTTGCCGCATTGAAGTCATCATCCATTTCTTTTTGGAAATCTGCTTCAATCGCTTCGAATTTCGCTAGACGTTCTGCATCTTCTGGCAATGCATCTACGGCTGTTTCTAGGCGGTAACGTGCATTTTTGAAGGTCGTTTGTACCTTTTCAAGGTTCACGGCTGCTTCTTGAAGAGCCGCTTCGCTAAATTTCAACGGACGACGGTAGTGCGCACTTGCTAAGAAGAAACGAAGCACTTGAGGGTCGAGTTGTTGGATTAAGTCGTGAACAAGCACGAAGTTTCCGAGCGATTTACTCATTTTCTCCTCGCCCATCGTCACGAATGCATTGTGCATCCAGTAGTTCGCGAATTTTTTCCCTGTTTTGGATTCACTTTGCGCGATTTCGTTTTCATGGTGAGGGAACGCTAAGTCTTGTCCTCCCCCATGAATATCGATGGTATCCCCTAGGTGTTTTGTCGCCATAACAGAGCATTCAATATGCCAACCTGGACGACCTTTCCCCCATGGAGAGTTCCAGCTGATTTCGTTTGGTTTTGCGCTCTTCCATAATGCAAAATCTAACGGATTGCGTTTCTTCGCATCATCCTCAGAGGCGGTACGATTACTTGCCCCCATCTGTAAGTCTTCGATGCGTTGGTCGCTGAGTTTTCCATAACCTTCGAATTTTTCAGTGATGAAATACACATCACCTTCTGATTCGTAGGCCATCCCTTTATCAACTAAGCCTGCTACAAAGGCAATAATGTCATCCATGGTATTCATAACCGTTGGATTTAAAGTCGCCTTCTTCACATTTAGCGCGTTTGTATCTTCAAAGAACGCTTCGATATATTTTTTTGAGACTTCTTCAGCTGTCATGCCTGTTTCATTGGCCGCTCGAATGATTTTATCGTCCACATCTGTAAAGTTCGAAACGAAATTCACGTCATAACCGCGGTATTCAAAGTATCGGCGAATCGTATCAAAGGAAACCGTACTACGAGCATTCCCGATATGAATATAGTTATAAACCGTTGGACCGCACACATACATACGTACTTTGCCTTCTTCAATCGGTTTGAATGCTTCTTTTTGTCTTGTTAAAGTATTGTAGATTTGAATCATAATTTTCCTCCGATAGTAGTATCTCTTTCAATCTCTTCTGGTGTATGGATGCGAACCACTCGTGCCGGCAATCCTACCGCCGTTGTATGTGGTGGAATATCGTCTAGAACGACTGCCGCTGCTCCAATTTTGGCATATTCTCCAACCGTTACAGGTCCAATGACTTGCGAATGCGCCGATAAGAGCACACCGTTTTCGATGGTCGGATGGCGTTTACCAGTGTCTTTCCCAGTTCCACCTAAGGTTACCGCGTGGAACATTTTCACATCGTCTCCGATAATGGATGTTTCTCCAATCACGATTCCCATGCCATGGTCGATAAAGAACCGTCTTCCAATCGTAGCCCCTGGATGAATCTCAATTCCCGTGAGGAACCTGCTAAAGCCACTAACCATTCGTGCAAGGAGTCTCAGTTTTGCCTTCGTATGTAACCAATGCGCAGCGCGGTGCAAGACCGTTGCGTGATATCCTGGGTACGTCAAAACGATTTCCAAGCTGCTTCTAGCCGCCGGATCATTTCTTTTATAAGTTTCCATATCTTCTCTAAAACGTCCCATTCCTTCACTTCCTTCGCATTGTCTTTCCCCTCATTATAGCACAGTTTAAAGCACACAAAAAGCTGAAAAGCAGGGCTACAGGGCCTAGCTTTTCAGCTTTCTAAAAATTATTGTAAGTCTAAAGTCACATCTACTGTTTGTAATGGTACATCGTAGAATGGATCTTCGCGGCGACCTAAGAAGTCTTTTGCTTGTTGTGGGAAGAGTGCGTACATTAACACATCTTCGTCAGATTTAGCGTATTCTTTAATCTCTTCGCGAATTTCTGGTAATTGAT
Organism: Granulicatella sp. HMSC31F03; assembly: GCF_001807725.1. Lineage (NCBI taxonomy): Bacteria > Bacillati > Bacillota > Bacilli > Lactobacillales > Carnobacteriaceae > Granulicatella > Granulicatella sp. HMSC31F03. The sequence goes on from NZ_KV790843.1 coordinate 13,970, forward strand.
CTTCGATTAAGTCAGCTGGACGAACCGTCACAACTTCTGCATCGCCGATAATTTTTTCTTTCACTTCAGGATTAATTTCTGCTGGAGCTTGTCCATATAATCCTAAAACGTAGTCTTTGATTTCTTTTGGAACGAGTTTGAAACGTTCGCCCGAAATCACGTTCATTACCGCTTGTGTCCCAACCATTTGTGATAATGGCGTTACAAGTGGTGGGTAACCTAAGTCCGCACGAACTTTAGGCACTTCTGCTAATACTTCTTCGTATTTGTCCGCTAAACCTTGTTCTGTTAATTGACTTAATAGGTTTGATAGCATTCCACCAGGTACTTGGTAAATTAATGTTTTTGGTTCTGTATCTTTAACTTTAGGGTTTAAGATACCTTCTGCACGGAATTTATCACGAATGCCGTTGAAATGAGCTGTTGCTTCTTCCACTTTCTTCATGTCCACGCCAGTGTTAAATCCTAATTCTTCTAAAGATAAGACCATTGATTCAGTTGCAGGTTGGCTTGTACCACCAGAGAATGATGATAAGCAAGTATCGATAATGTCTGCGCCTGCTTCAGCTACTTTTAAGTAAGTCATTTCAGAAATACCGCTTGTAGCATGCGTGTGAACTTCTAAAGGAAGATCAGTTTTTTCTTTAATACGGCTTACTAATTCGTAACCTGTTTGAGGTGTTAATACCCCAGCCATGTCTTTAATACAGATTGAGTCTGCACCGAATTCTGCCATGCGTCCTACTAAATCAACGTAGTAGTCCACAGTGTGAACAGGACTTGTTGTGTAAGAAATCGCTGTTTGGCAGTGTCCGCCTGCTAATTTTGTTGCTTCGATAGATGTCTTCATGTTACGAACATCGTTTAAAGCATCGAATACACGAATAATGTCGATTCCGTTTTGTACAGATTTTTCTACGAATAAACGTACCACATCATCAGCATAGTTACGGTATCCTAATAGGTTTTGTCCACGTAATAACATTTGCAACTTTGTATCTTTTACTGCTGCGCGAATTTGACGTAGACGTTCCCATGGGTCTTCATTCAAGAAACGAATACAAGAGTCAAAAGTTGCTCCTCCCCATACTTCTAAAGCATGGAAGCCAGCTTGATCTAATGTTTCCAAGATTGGTAACATATCTTCAGTTGACATACGAGTCGCGATTTGACTTTGTTGTCCGTCACGCAAAACCGTTTCAGTTAAACGGATAATTTTGCTCATAATATCTTCCTTTCTTAAGGTCTTTGGGTCGATGTGTATGCTGCAATCATGTGAGCGATATGCTCTTGCATTTCTAGGACGGTATGCTTTCTAGAACGGGCGCATACTTTTGCTTCCTCATTGCAGATAAAACAACGTCTTGGAGGCATTCCAAGAGCTGTTCTGGAAATTGGAGTTGGTGTCTCTCCGGCCATTTCCACGAGATCGATATCCAGTAATCGTCCGAGCGGGTGTCCTTCTTCAAACTCCGTACAAGCGCGCTTTACATCAAGTGCATCTGCGCGAAGAACTCGGTAAAACTCCATTCCTGTCGCAAGTGAGAAATCTTCTTGTTGAAGTTTCTCAAAAGACTGTAAAGCCTCATCCAATTCAGAAATTACAGAGGCGAAGATGGTTGTAATCGCCTCTGAATTTTTCACAGGACCTGGAATATTGAGTGTAATAGACACCAATACACACGGGTTAAATTGTTCTAGTAATTGTTGTTGGGTATGAGCACGTCTTTCTCTGGCATCAAGCATTTGCATGATGTCTACCGGTGCCCCGTCAAACAAGGAATTAAACATTGCGAACAACGTCGATGATGCTTCCATCACGGTATTCAATCACCGCAACCACTTTGTCACCATATTGGATTGGTTCTGGGTTTCCAACGATGCTGTATGCTTTTTCTTGTAATTCTTTGATTGTGTATTGAGGTACATCTAACCCTTTGAAGTGTTCAATTAAGTCTTGACGGTTAGGGTTGATGGCAATACCGATTTCAGTAACAACCACGTCCACACTTGTACCAGGAGTAATCACAGTATTTACTGATTCTACGAATGTAGGGATGCGTCCACGTACTAATGGGCTGATAACCATAGACATTTTTGAAGCAAAGGCTGTATCACAGTGACCACCCGAAGCTCCACGGATAACGCCGTCAGAACCTGTCATTACGTTTACGTTGAAGTCTGTATCTACTTCTAAAGCAGAAAGGATTGCAACGTCTAAACGGTTGATTACTGAACCTTTAGATAAAGGGTTTGCGTACATGCTTGCGTCAATTTCATAGTGGTTTGCATTGTTTGCAAGTGAAATTGCAGATGGGTGGTCGAAGTCTTGAACGTCGATGACTTTCTCAACTAAACCTTCTTCTAACAATTCGCACATTGAGTTTGTAATACCACCAAGTACAAAGCTTGCTTTGATGCCGTCTTTAATCATTGCTTCACGGATGAAACGAGTTGCAGCAAGAGAAGCTCCACCTGTACCAGTTTGGAATGAGAATCCTTCTTTGTAATATGGAGAACCAGTGATTACTTTAGCAGCGTATTCTGCGATTAATAATTCTTTAGGGTTCTTAGTGAAACGAGTTGCCCCTTTAGCAATCCCTTTAGGATCCCCGATTTCATCTACTACAACCACGTAGTCCACGTCTGTTTGTGGAATGCTGATTGGAGTGTTTGGATAAGGTACAAGGCTATCTGTAATCGCAACTACTTGGTCAGCGTATTTAGCGTCGATCATTGCGTATCCTAAAGAACCGCAAGTTGCTTTTCCTTTTGTACCATTGATGTTACCGTACTCGTCAGAACTTGGAGCTCCAAGGAAGGCAACGTCGATGTGGATGTCTCCTGCAGTGATTGCACGAGCACGTCCACCGTGTGAACGAATCACAACTGGGTTTTCCATGATACCGCTAGAGATGGCTGCCCCTAATTTATCACGTAAACCTGATGAAGTAATGTTTGTTACAACACCGTTTTTGATATGTTCGATTAATGGTTCGTGTACGTTTGCGATTGAAGAAGGCGCGATTGATAGGTTTTTAATTCCCATTTTCGCAATTTCATCCATAACCATGTTAATCACATAGTCTCCTTCACGGAAGTGGTGGTGGAATGAAATTGTCATGCCATCTTTTAAGCCAGTTTTTTCAATAGCTTCACGAATACTACCTAATAATTTTTCTTGACGAGGTTCAACAGGTTTGATTTTACGGCTAGCTGCTTCATAAGGTTTAATGCGAGCTAACTCACCTTCGTATACCCCATATTGATCTGCATATTCTTGTGGAATTTCACGTCCAGCTTTATTTAATACCATCTTAAATTTCCTCCTCGCTAATCAATCCAGCCGCTTTCGCCAATGCGATTACGCGCTCAGCACGTTCCACGATTGGTTTGTCGACCATTTTACCGTTAACTGAGATAACACCTGAACCTTTTGCTTCCGCTTCTCGAATTCCCCAGATAACTTCTTTAGCGTTTTGAATTTCTTTTTCTGTTGGTGCATATACTGCATTAGCCACAGGAATTTGACGAGGGTTAATAACAGATTTTCCATCGAAACCTAATTGTTTGATGCGTTCTACTTCTTCACGGAATCCATCCATGTTGTCTACGTTAGAGTAAACAGTATCGATTGCAGCGATTCCAGCAGCACGAGCAGCGTGTAAGATCATGCTACGAGCGAAGAATAACTCTTGTCCATCAGGGTAACGACGAGTTTTCATGTTTGTTACGTAGTCTTCAGCACCTAAAGCGATCCCGATTAAACGGTCACTTGCTTTAGCGATTTCGCGAGCGTTTAACACCCCTTCAGCTGATTCAATCGCAGCCATCATTTTAGTGCGACCTACAGGGATGTTGTTTTCACGTTCAACGCGAGTGATGATTTCATCCACGTCTACGATATCTTGCGCTGTTTCAGTTTTTGGTAAACGAACCACGTTTACGCCAGCAAGTACAACTGCTTCAATATCTAAAGCACCTGTTGTATCTAAACCGTTGATACGTACAACTGTTTCTACATTGCTGTAGTCAAAAGTTTTTAGTGCGAAGTGTACTAATACACGAGCTGAGTCTTTCTCTTTTAAAGATACAGCATCTTCTAAGTCAAACATAATTGAGTCTGCGCCGTAAAGTGGAGCATCACGCAACATTGCTGCGTTTGAACCAGGTACGAACATCATTGTTCTTCTTAAGCGTTCCATGAGTCGATCTCCTTCCAGTCGTAGTTTTCAACTTCTGCTGCACGGTGAACAACTGTCACTGTACGAGCTTGAATTGTGCAATCTAAAGCCCCTTTATCAACTGCGATGACTTCTGCTGAAGTAACCCCTAATTCTTTTAAAGTTTCTTCAATCACACGACGGATTTGATTTCCGAATTGTTTTTCGACACTACTTTCTAATTGAATGTCGATTCGACCAGCGGTACTTGGATTTAAAGTGATCATGATATCACTTGATTCCAAAGTGCCGACTACTGCACTTTTTTTAATTTCCATTATTGTTTCCACCTTTTCTTTTGGATTTTAACCAATGAAATGTTTTTCTTCTAAATAATGATACGTAGTTGCTGGAACGAGCTGTTTCAACTCGTCTACGTTTTTGTCTTGAATGGCAGCGCGCACCCGCGTCGCACTCACCACTTCGTCCCCGGCAGAAAGTCTGTCTATAATCACTAGCTCTAAGTCGCTCCCAAAAGCAGTTCTTAGCGCGTCATTATAAACAGCGGTTACTGGGGAGAGTGGTTCTTGACCAACATAACGTTTAGTCAATTGTAACGTTGGAACAATATTTTCTAAGAAGAGTGTTGCATCCAATGTTGCTTGAACTTTTGCCACTTCCAAATCCGCCTTCTCTTTCAAGAAGTACGATGGGAAAGTCGCACTCGAGACCATGTAGTCTCTGGTTGGAAGCACCGTTACGTTTGGCAGATGACTCACGCCTCGTTTCACCATTTCCATACGGTCATTCGTATTAAAGAACGAACGGTCCTCGGAAACAACGAACACGTAGAGGTGACTCGACTGACTCGCAGCCGTTTCTACCAAGTATTGATGTCCCAGTGTAAAAGGATTCGCATTCATGACGATGGCACTATTGCTACTTCCTTCTACGAAATGTTCTTTTAGTAATTTTAAGTAATCACTAAAGGAAGGGATGCCTTGTTCTAAAAAGGCAAGGTTTTCTGTTTCGGCAATCACGCGGTACCCTAAAGATTTAAAGAAAATAATATTCTTTGGTTTTGTATAGACAAAACTGTTTGTGTAAGAACGTTCTCTTAATTCATCTAGAAGGGCCATCACGAGATGCGTTAACAGATTTTCTGATTGATATTTTTTACAAACCACTAAACATTTCAAAATGTTGCGGTCTAAAGAACCGGTTGCTGCAATGTCACCAGAGTGATGATAAATTGCAATTGTGTAATCGACTTGTTCCGTCTTGCCAAGGTTCGCTTGATCCATTACCCATTCCCAATCTTGACGAGCTTTTTGATCACGATCAAGCCATAATCGTTTGAGAATGAAATTTTCCATGGAACGGCCTCCTTATTTTGGCGGGAATGCTTTTAAAAGTAATGCAGAAACAGCATATAGAATTCCTAATACTAGGAAAACTCCACCCATCCCTAAAGCCATTAATTCAAAAGCTTGTGTTAAATGTTCTGCGTTGAAAGTCATCGTTTTCCTCCTTTTCCTTCTATATTATTACATGAAGAATGATAATAATAATCCACCGGCAATAACAGAAGCGATTTGTCCAGAAACGTTAGCTCCAACAGCGTACATTAAGATGAAGTTTTGAGGATCTTCGTCTGTTGCCATTTTTTGGATAACACGACTTGACATTGGGAATGCAGAAATACCTGCAGCTCCGATCATTGGGTTGATTTTTTCTCTACGGAATAAGTTCAAGATCTTAGCAAACACAACACCACCGATTGAGTCCATGATGAAGGCTACTAAACCGAACAAGATAATCATTAATGTTTGAACATTTAAGAATAAATCAGCTTGCATTTTAACTGAGATTGTAATCCCTAATAAAATAGAAACAATGTTTACTAATTCGTTTTGAGCGGCTTGAGATAAGTTATCTAAAACGCCACATTCGCGTAATAAGTTACCGAACATTAAGAAACCAACAAGTGGTAATGAAATTGGAGCAATGAAACCTGCCACAATTGTGATAATGATTGGGAACAAGATTTTCGTTAATTTAGATACGCCTGAAGCATGGTAATTCATACGAATACGACGTTCTGCTTTAGTAGTAACCATCTTGATTGCGATTGGTTGGATGATTGGAACAAGGGCCATGTATGAGTAGGCTGCAACCGTAATCGCTCCAAGTAATTGTGGTGCTAATTGGTTCGCTACGAAGATAGAAGTAGGACCGTCTGCCGCACCGATAATACCGATTGAAGCAGCTTCACGAATATCGAATCCAAATAATACAGCTACAACGACTACGAAGAAAATACCGAATTGTGCTGCTGCACCGAATAATAACATGAATGGGTTTTGTAATAATGGACCGAAATCAATCATCGCACCGATACCGATGAAGATTAATAATGGGAATAATTCAGTTTCGATACCGATTTCGAATAAAATCTGTAGGACCCCATGTTGTTGTTGTCCACCAACGACTTGGTCAAGAACCCCAGTCCCTGGGAAGTTTACTAAGATTGTACCTAATCCCATTGGTACTAATAATGTTGGTTCGTACTCTTTTTTAATCCCTAAGTACATTAATAGGGCACCGACAAGCATCATGAAGATTTGGCCGCCAGTAATAGACATTACATTTTGAACTAATGTTTCCACTGTTTCACTCCTTGAATTTCAATATAATTAGTTAATTGTAATTAAAGCGTCTCCTGGGTTTACCACTTGACCTTCTTTAACGTGAATTCCTGCTACAACCCCTGCTTTAGCTGCAACGATTTCGTTTTCCATTTTCATCGCTTCTAAAATCATTAATGGTTGGTTTTCAGTAACTGTATCCCCTACGTTTACAAGTACACGTAAGATATTTCCTGGCATTGGAGATGGCATTGCGTCTGCGCCTGCTGGTGTTGATGCTACAGGAGCTGCTGGAGCAGGTGCTGCTTCTACTGCAGGGGAAGCTGGAGCCGCTGGGGAAGCAACTGGTGCTACAGGAGCTGCAGGAGCCACTGCGCCGATTTCTTCCATTTCTACTTGGTACTCTTGACCGTCTACTTTGATTTTGAATTTACGTAACATTTCGTAACATTCCTCCTAAAATAAATTATGATTTGCGTTTTTGGTAGATTTCTTTAACAGCCCACTGACTGTCATTTGATTCGCCTGCAGCAATTGCCGAAGCGATAACCGAGATAATCTTGGTTTCTGGGTTGCGTTTAAGGACGCGTTTAACCACAAATTGGCTTTCTGGGTAATCTGAGGCCGCAATCGCTGCCGCAATGATTGAGACGTGCTTAGCTTCTTCTGCTTCTACCGGTACAAAAGCTTCTAATTTTTCCCATTCCGATTGAGGGGATGCAGGCTGCGTTGATGCGTGTTCCGTTGCTTCAGAACTCTTTTTGCCAAATAATCGTTGGAGAATTCCCATTCCTTCACTCCCTTCCCAACATAATCTGCATAGAATTATTATACAGAAAACACTATCATTCCAGAAATATAAAATGGGGCTTTTCCTGTTCTTTTGGTGTTTTATTATAAATAGGATATAAGCATTATGTTCAATTTGTCACATCAAACTGTTTTTTTATTGTTTTTCGATATGAAAACACTATCTTTTTTATTAAATATTGTTTAAGATATCGCTATAAGTAAACGAATTCATTTTTGAAATGACTTCGTGGAGAGCCCTTCAGGTTTTAGCGACTGAATGTTTCTCCTGCTATTATAAAAATTTTTTCAAAAAAGAAAGGAAGATATGATGGTTATCACAGTTGCAGCTTATGTAATGATGGCTATTTTCATGTACATTATCATGAAGAAAAAAATGTCACCATTCACAGCTTTAGTATTAATTCCATTAATTTTCGCAATTATTTTAGTTGCTACAGGTCAAGTCCAAGACGTAAACATCGGTACATTAATTCGCCAAGGGTTATTCGGTAATAACTCAAAAGATAAATTAACAGCGATGAAAGGAACTGCTGAAACAGGGGTTATGCTTCTATTCGCAATCCTTTACTTCTCTACAATGTTAGACGCTGGATTATTCGATCCAATTACTAACAAAATGATTCGCTTCGCTAAAGGCGATCCAATGAAAGTATTGATGGCTACTGCTATCGTAGCTGCTGCCGTATCATTAAACGGTGACGGAACTACAACGACATTAATCTGCTGCTCAGCATTCGTGCCAATTTACAAAAAATTAGACATGAAATTAATGAACTTAGGGGTTCTTGTAATCTTACAAAACACAATCATGAACTTATTACCATGGGGCGGACCTACTGCTCGTGCGATGTCAGTTCTTGGTGTAGAAGCAGATATCCTAGCTTACTTAGCACCAGGTATGATTCTTTCAGTACTTTACGTAATCTTCGTAGTTGCTCGCTCAATGGGTAAAAAAGAACGTGCTCGTTTAGGTATCCAAGAATTAACAGATGCTGAATTAGATGAATTAACAACAATCACTGACCCAGAAGTGTTAGAAAAACGTCGTCCACAAAACTTCTTAATCAACGCTATCTTAACAATCGTATTAATCGGTTGGTTAGTTGCTGGTTCATTCATCGATGCAATCGAAGTTAAACCAGTTGTATTATTCTTAGTTGGTACAGGTTTAGCCTTAATGATCAACTACCCAGACTTAAAAGCTCAAGCAAAACGTATTGGGGACAACGCTGGGGACGCTGTACAAGTAGTATTACTAGTATTTGCTGCCGGAGTATTCATGGGATTATTCCAAGGAACTGGAATGGCGACTGCTTTAACAAACAGCATCGTTCAAATCATCCCTCAACAATTAGCAGGATTCTGGTCATTAATTATCGCAATTATCTCAGTTCCTGGTACATTCTTCTTAACAAACGATGGCTTCTACTACGGAGTATTAATTCCATTCGCAGAAATCGGACGTCAATATGGATTCACTGATATGCAAATGGCATTAGCTTCATTAATGGGTCAAGCATTCCACTTATTAAGCCCATTAGTAGCGTTCATCTACTTACTATTACGTCTAACAGGATTAGACATGGGTGAATGGCAAAAAGAATCAGCTAAATACGCTGCTGTTATCTTCGTAATCTTCGTTGTAACAATCGTATTAATGGGTCACATGCCATTATACTTAGCTCAATAATTCAAAACGAATTTGTGAAAAAGACTTGTTTAGGCCCAGCCTAACAAGTCTTTTTTGTGCATTTTTCATTCTTTTCGTTTATACTATTTCTGATGCATAGAACAAATTCAAGGAGGCTATTATGTCAGCAGTCATTCAAGCAGTTAAAAATAATCTAGACATTACTCAAAATAAACCTCTCAAAATTTCACTTTACGAAGCATTTCGTAAAACGATTATTTTAGGGGAGATTCCTGCCGGCACAAGAATTAACGAAAAAGAGTTTTCGACAGAATTAAATATTAGTCGTACTCCGATTCGTTATGCCTTAAACGAATTGACAAAGGAACATCTTGTAGAACATATCCCAAAGATTGGCGTTATTGTAAAAGGAATTTCCATCAAAGACGCTCATGAAATCTTTGAAATTAGAAAGTCCCTCGACACCTTAGCAACCATTAATGCTATGAAACTCATGACGAAGAAAGATTTCGAAGAACTCGCAGCCATCTTAGAGGAGTGCGATAAACTAAACGCTGAAGATAAAGTAGATGAAGTACTGGCTAACTTCACTACCTTTAATGACTTCATTTACGAAAAATGTCAAATGACTCGTCTAAAAGAAATCGTCAACGAACTCCGTACTTACGTGATATACTTCCGTGACTTATCGATTCGTTCATCCGAACGTCGCACAAAAGCACTGAACGAACACAAACTCATCTATCGCGGAATGCTCAACAAAGATGTGGAACAAATCACGCTCATTACTCATGAGCACTTAGACCGTTCTTTGCAATTTATCCTAAAACAAATGGAGACATTGCACATTGATTAATCCTGAGTTTTTAGCACAAGTGGCTACAGACGCCCTTCTACAAGAGGTGAATCTCGCGCCAAAACCAGGCCTCGTGGATCCCATTTCCACCGGCGCCCATAAGGACATGACAAAGGACACCTTCTACAAAAGTATCGAAGCGCTTCGTCCTTATTTACTCGCCTACGCCGAAGCAGGAGAGAACCACAACGGCACTCCACTCGACTTATTCAACGAGCTTCGCGCCCTTGGGAAACAAGCCGAAGCCGCGATGATGGCTGCCACAAACCATATCAACACCCATAAAGGAGCCAACTTCTCCTTTGCCCTGATTTTAGGTGCCACCGCACATACAAAAGGCAACATTCCAGAAGCCTTGCATTATTGCCACCTCATGACGCGCCATCTCATCGAAGTGGATTTTGCCAACCTCGACCAAAAAGAGCACCTCTCTTACGGGGAGAAACTCTACGTCGAACATGGCATCACAGGCATACGAGGCGAAGCAGCAACCGGCTACCCAAGCCTTGCAAAAGCCCTCGACTATTACAATACGCTAAACACGCATACCCCTCGTCACCGAGACCTACTCCTTCTTCTGTATCTCATGACCTTTGTCGAAGACGGAAACCTCATTCACCGCGGCGGAATCGAAGCGTATAAAAAGGTCCAACAAGAAGCCAAACTCCTCTTTGACAAAGCCCAAACGCTCTCAGAAGAAGAGCTCGCTAGCCGTCTCGAAGACTACGACAACGTCCTAATCGAGCGTAACCTCAGCCCAGGAGGAAGCGCAGACCTACTCTCACTCACCTTCTTCTGTCACAAAATACAACAAAACGGATGAACCCTCATCCGTTTTTTCTTTGCCCTTTTTGTTTTCTACCCAGCACATCGCTATTTACATCTTTTTTAGCACACACTTTATGCTCTCCCTTCCCCGCGCCAGAGAACGTGGCATGCACACACCTGTCGCCTTCTCTTATTCAAAAAAGGATTAACCTTTTTATTTATTCTTTCCCCCTGAGGCCTGATATTCGGAAAAATCTCGGATTCTATAATAGCAGTAATGGGGAATTGTATAAAATGCGAATTAGTGGGAGTTAGGAATTTATTCCTTACTCCTACTTTGAGGCTTTGAAGGTGAGAGACCATAGGCTCGAACCGGTACCCCATTACCGCTATTATGAAGATATCCGAGTATTTTGAAGAATATCGGGCCGAAGGCCCATGGTTTTAAATTAATATAAATAAAAAAGAGTTAACGCAGTTTGCGTTAACCCTTTCTGTCAGCTTTTATTTAATAAGAGCAAGTGCAGCTTGGATGTGTGCAATGCTGCGTTCTCTTCCAAGCAACTCAATCGTCTTACCGATAGCCGGCCCGTGTGTTTGTCCGCTCGTTGCCACACGAATTGGCATAAACAAGTTTTTACCCTTCACGCCAGTTTCCTTTTGAACCTCTTTAATGGCTGCCAAAATACTTGGCTCATCGAATGTTTCCATCGCTTCTAATTTAGACATAAAAGCATTCAATACTGTTGGAACAGTTTCGCCTTGAAGCACTTCTTTCGCTTCGTCGTTTTCCACTTCGAAATCTTTTCTGAAGAATAATGTTGATAAAGCAACAATTTCATTCATGTAGCTCATTTGATCGTGGTATAACGCCACTAATTTCACTAACCATGCATGTTCTTCAGGAGAAACTTCTTCCGCTACGATTCCCGCTTTTTTCAATTGCGCAATCGCCATTTCAGCCACTTCTTCTAATGGAGTTTTCTTCACGTATGTGTTGTTAATCCATTCTAATTTCTTCGGGTCGAAGGCTGCTGGTGATTTACCAAGACGTTTTTCGTCGAAGATTTCGATGAATTCTTCACGGCTGAAGATTTCGTGTTCGCCTTGAGGAGACCATCCTAGTAGCGCGATAAAGTTGAACATCGCTTCTGGTAAGTACCCTAAGTCTTTATATTGTTCGATGAATTGTAAAATTGATTCATCACGTTTTGATAATTTCTTACCTGTTTCCGTATTAATGATTAGTGTCATATGTCCAAAACGAGGTGGTTCCCAACCGAATGCTTCGTAAATCATTAATTGTTTTGGAGTATTAGCAATATGATCATCTCCACGTAAAACGTGAGTGATTTCCATGAAGTGGTCATCCACTGCTACTGCAAAGTTATATGTAGGCATTCCGTCACGTTTTAAGATAACGAAGTCGCCACCGACACTTGTAGACTCGAATGAGATTTCGCCTTTAACGATATCATCAAAAGCATAGGTTCCAGTCTTTGGAACGCGGAAACGAACAACAGGAGTGCGTCCTTCTGCTTCAAAAGCGTCACATTGCTCTTGTGTTAAGTGAGCGTGTTGCCCGCTGTAGTGAGGCATTTCGCCACGAGCACGTTGCGCTTCACGTTCTGCTTCCAATTCTTCCTCTGTCATGTAACATTTATACGCTTTGTCTTCAGCAATTAATTGCTCGATGAGTGGATTATAAATATGTTCACGTTCTGATTGACGGTAAGGACCGTATTTTCCTGGTTTATCTGGACCTTCATCCCAATCCATTCCAAGCCAAGTTAAGTTTTCTAATTGGCTTTCTTCTCCGTGTTCAAGATTTCTCTTGCGGTCAGTATCCTCGATACGGATGATGAACTCTCCACCATAATGTCTCGCGAATAAATAGTTAAATAGGGCTGTACGAGCATTCCCGATGTGCAAGTGCCCTGTTGGACTTGGTGCATAACGTACACGCACTTTATCTGTCATTGTAAAACTTCCTTTCTTTGTCATTCTTACTTATTGTAAAACTTTTCAAGCCATATTTCCATGATTAATTTACAAGTCTTCTAAAATATACTTGAAATCTTTCTCTTCCATTTTTTGAATCATAATAATCCCATCCCCTAAAGGAAGTAAGGTTGATTTTAAGGTTGGGTCGCTTTGTACTAAATCAAGAAACATATTGAGACGGCGATGAATTTTACGCACACGTCTTGGACGCTCCATCACATCTTCTAAAATCGTTCCTCCTTGGAAAATATCATCCACGACCAGCACGCCACCAACTTCTAGAACGTCCATGCAGTAGGGGAAGAACTCAATATATTTTGCTTTAGCACTATCCATAAAGAGGAAGTCATATTTTCCTTGTTCCAGTGTTGGTAAAATATCGGCTGCATCGCCTTCCAATTGGGTGATTCGGTCGGCTAAGCCTAATTTCTCAAAGTTTGCTTTGGCACGGCTATACATTAACTCATAGCGGTCAATGGTTGTGACTTTTGCCTGTGGTGAAGCTGTTGCCATTAGACTCGCTGAGAATCCAACTGCTGTCCCAATTTCTAAAACATTCTTTGGTTGGGTTAGTCCAACTATAAAATCTAGAAAAACAGCTGTTTCATGAGGAATAATGGGAATTCCTAATTCATTAGCCATATTTTCTAATTCGCCTAAGCCCCCCGGAAAACGGCGTTGACTTGTGCGCATGTACTCGACCAGTTCCGGTTTGACAACGGGTCTGTGCATCATTTCGTTTAACATAAATTCTCCTTCGTTAGAATCCGCCACCGCCGGATCCGCCACCACTACCGCCGCTCGATCCGCCAGAGAATCCTCCGCCGAACCCGCCAGAGTTGCTACCTCCATTGACATAAGAGCTAGAACTGTTGTATGAGCTTGAGAAGGCACTATTAAAGTCCGCAATAGGATAGTAAATCGTTCCTGTTTGACTTGAATAGAACACACTGTCTGGTAGTTGGTCTGGTATTAATTTCTTCAACACTTTAATCACATGTTCCGCTACGCCTAAAGAAATGGCATAAACTAAGAAGTGATCCCACAGTTGAATACTTGGTAAATCTTCAATTCTCTTCATTGGAGAGAGGTCTTTCAGCATTTGTTTAAAGGCTTGCCATTGACGGTAACGGTACTCACCTTCAAGTGTACGTCTCTTTGCTGCTGCTCCACCTCCGATTAATGTCAGAGGAATTAAAACAAGGGCAAAGATAAACGTAAGGGCAGCCAATACTGGGTTCTTACTTAAAAGGCTCAACCCGAAAGTGGCTGCTACAAGTAGGAATACAAAACAACCTGCAAAATAGTTTCTCGCCTCTGGTTCTCCTTTTGTAAAACGGTCCACACGATGTTTTTCTGCAGCAGTATCCACTGCATTCAACCAACTAGTGGCTGCATTATAATACGCTTTTGGATGATCTTCAGCGTATTCTTTAATATCCTTTAGGTAGATGGTATCATCTCCACCGCCCACGTCTTCAAAGAGCAATTTCACTGCCAATTTCTCGTGACGAAGAAGTTTCGATACATCTCCAACGAGTTTAATTTCATGTGGTTGTGTTTCCGACAAGGTTAAAATCTTCTTGCGGACTAAATCCATAACCGTTGCACTTAAATCTTTCATCGTACTCTTGCCATAAATCGCTTTGTTCATAATAGCCGGAGTAATATCTTCAGGAATTTCAAAAAGATGATCTGGAACGTGAGGAACTTTTTGCAGTCTCTTACGGTTGGCAAAGAAGCCTTTAACCCACGCAAAGATTAAGTTCACAAACATCAATATCCACCCGATATACACACCGATAGACCCTAGCGTCTTCATGCCTTCTTCTTGTTGCAACAATTTTTCTTCTTGCGCCACAATCTCATCAAAGGCTTTTCGGTTCACTACATTGGTATTTCCTGGAGTCAATGTTTGTGGGAAAATCATATGCACTTCAACGAAATCCCCACTCTTATTAGAAGGAGCTGTGAAGGTCACAGACTTGTAGTCATCGGCAATTTTTACATTCCCGTTTTGACCAGCCCCATGTCCCCAAGCACGAAGCGTTTCTTTAGACGCATTTCCCGGAAGGTTAACTTTGACGGTGATGTTTTCTTGGTCGATTTCCCACTGTGTACCAACAACTTTACGGTTTAATTCCGCTGTGTCTTCGTAGTTTGTAATTAATTTTGGAATCGTATATTGGAAGGTAACGGTTCTTCTCGAATTCGAAAACGGTGTGAAGACTTTAAATTTTAATTTATCCCCTTCATGAGTGAGCTGATAGGTGCCACTCGTTCCCGTTGAATTTTGAGGCATTTCTACCGCTCCAGAACCCGTCTCCAAAAAGGCAGTTACATCCGTTGGTTCTCTAAACCCTGAGTAGTCTAAGTTATAGAACACTCCATTATAAGAACCATCTGCCTGAAACGTAATTTTTTCTAGAAACTGAACATCGCCGTTTTCTAAAATATTCACGGTGATATCGTACTTGTCTACTTTTAAGCTACGAGCATCGACACTCGAACTAAATCCAAAGAAGGCCACTAATCCTAATAAAAACGTAATGATGTAACGTATTTTTCGATTCATGTTTTCACCTCTAAACTGTCAAAAAAAGTGTGAAATCACTGCGGGATTGTCCACGAAGGAACTTCGCCATCATCTCACACTTGTTTGTACTCTCTTACATTACTGATCCAACAATATTTAATTTTTTCTTCAAGTAGAATTTAGCCGCTAATGCTGCTGCTCCAATGAGTAAGTACCATTCATAACTCATTACAAGATTGATGGCATTTGGAATGAAGGATTGGCTTGCTACGACTAAGAGTAACCAAGCAACCATCGCCACTGTACTTACTACTAAGTAACGAATGTATCCACGTTGACCTTTTGGATTGTCAAATTTAGGAGCATTTTTCGAAATAGCTAACATTACGAACGCTCCTGCGATAAAGTTGATAATTAATGTTAATAATCCCATTGGTTGTGAACCTGAGTCTGGATTTAACATCAACATCACTCCTGTTACTAGAGCGAATAAACCGCCTACTAATAAACCACCATCTAAAGCGATTTGCCAATCTGGAGATTTTGCATCTGGATCTTTAGCAGGTCCGTTGACAATCGCATGCACGCGTTCTGTTACCGTTCCGAATAATTGACGTGCAGTCACCCCTGATTTTTGATGTTCGATGATTTGAGGAAGCATCACTGATAATTCTTTTTCGACTTGCGCTTCGTCAAATCCTGCTTCTTTCAATGCGCGTTCTAATTGATAGATATATTGTTCATTTTTACTTGTTAATTTTGCTTTTTGAGCGTCTACTGACACTACTTCTGGTACGTTTTGTTCTGACATACTACAATCCTCCGTTATCCTTACACATTAAATCTAAAGAGCATTACGTCGCCGTCTTGCACGACATATTCTTTACCTTCTTGACGAACTTTTCCGTTCTCTTTTGCAGCTGTCATACTACCGTATTCCAGTAGGTCTGCATACGCAACCGTTTCGGCACGGATGAATCCACGCTCGAAGTCTGAGTGGATGATTCCCGCACATTGCGGAGCTTTCATGCCACGGCGGAATGTCCACGCGCGTACTTCTTGTTCTCCAGCTGTAAAGTAAGTCGCCAAGCCTAATAAGTGATACGCTTTTTGGATTAAGATGTCTAAGCCAGAAACTTCAATTCCCATTTCTTCTAGGAAGGCTTGTTTTTCTTCTTCCTCAAGTTCTGCCACTTCTTCTTCAATTTTCGCACAGATAACAACGACTTCTGCATCTTCTTTGGCAGCATAGTCTTCCACTAATTGTACGTATTGATTACGGCCGCCTTCCATCACGTCATCTTCGGAGATATTTGCGATATAAAGCATTGGTTTTGTTGTTAAAAGGAATAAGCCTTTCACGATTGGAAGTTCTTCATCAGTGAATTCAATCGTACGTGCTAATTTTCCTTCTTCTAACACGGGTTTGATTTTTTCTAAGACCGCTAGTTCTGCCACCGCGTCTTTATCTTTAGTTTTCGCAATTTTTGCCACACGAGCAATCCGTTTGTCCACTGACTCAAGGTCGGCCAACACTAACTCTAGGTTGATTGTTTCGATGTCAGCGATTGGGTCTACTTTCCCCGCCACGTGTGTGATGTTCTCATCTTCAAAGCAACGAACCACTTGGCAAATCGCGTCTACTTGACGGATGTGGCTTAAGAATTTATTCCCAAGACCTTCCCCACGGCTTGCCCCTTTAACGATCCCCGCGATGTCGGTAAATTCAAAAGTCGTCGGAACAGTTTTCTTTGGTTTTACTAATTCCGTTAATTTTTGTAAACGGTGATCTGGTACTTCTACCACTCCGACGTTTGGGTCAATTGTCGCAAACGGATAGTTCGCCGCTTCGACCCCTGCTTTTGTAATTGCATTAAATAATGTTGACTTCCCAACGTTTGGTAAGCCGACGATTCCAGCTGTTAAGGCCATTTGTCACACTCTTTCTTTATTTGTTTTCTTCGGCCGCTACTACAGTGACCTTTTTCATCTTCTTCTCGAATTCCCGTCTTGGCATTAGGACCATTTGACCACAGTGATCACACTTGATACGAATGTCCATCCCCATACGGATGATTTCCCAGGAATTCGTCTGGCACGCATGCGGTTTTTTCATTTCCACATGATCGTGTAATTGATACGTTGTTCCTGCTTTCATAAAGACTCCTTTATTAATCGTCTAATTCGATTTCTAATACTTCTAAAATACGGGTTAAATCTTTTTGAGAAAGATACTCGATTTCGATTTTACCACGTTCGCCTTTTTCAACGATTTGCACGCTTGTTCCGAATTTATCCATTAAACGTTCTTCCGATTCAACGATATACATCGATTTTTTCGGTTTTTGGATTTTCTTCGTGGTTTTCTTAACAGGTTCATTGATGGATTGGACTAAAGTTTCTAAGGCACGTACCGTTAGATTTTCTTTCACGGCCTTTTTAGCCACAGCACCAATTTTTGTTTGGTCTTTTAATCCAAGAAGCGTACGCGCATGCCCTGCTGAAAGAGATCCATTTTGTACGAGTTCTTGTACTGCAGCTGGCAAGGTTAGTAATCGTAAGAAGTTCGCCACGTATGAACGGCTCTTCCCTACTCGGCTTGCTACTTCTTCTTGTTTTAATTTCAATGAATCCATTAATGTACGATACGCCATCGCTTCATCTAAAGGCTTCAAGTTCTCGCGTTGTAAGTTTTCAACAACTGCGATTTGAATCATCGTTTCCTCTGAGTAGTCACGTACAATAGCTGGAATCGTTTCTTTCTCAGCTAATTTAGACGCACGCAGACGACGTTCCCCAGCAACTAATTCATATCCTTTAATTTTAGATTTGCGCACGATAATCGGTTGGAAAACTCCATTTTGGCGAATCGATTCCGCTAGTTCTGCTAAACCTTCCTCATCAAACTCTTTACGCGGTTGATAAGGATTTGGACGAATCTCTGAAACAGCAATCTGTTGAATTTGCTCAGTTTCTTGTACTTGTTCTAAGGCATCGAGGGTATCTAAGTCATTCATAAACAACGCGTCGATTCCACGTCCAAGGCCTTTTCCTTTTTGATTTTTACTCATGTGCCAACACTTCCTTTGCTAACTCCATGTATACTTCCGCACCTCTAGAACGGGGGTCATAGTCCACAATCGCTTGCCCATAACTTGGTGCTTCAGACAGACGGACGTTTCGAGGGATGATTGTTTTATAGACTTTCTCACGGAAATACTTAATCACATCCTCTTTGACTTCATTTCCCAAGTTCGTACGCGCATCGTACATCGTTAGGAGAACGCCCTCAATCTTCAACTGAGGATTAAAGTGCTTGCGAACCATCGTGATGGTGTTCATGAGTTGTGATAATCCTTCCAACGCATAATATTCGCACTGCACTGGAATTAATACCGTATCACTAGCGGTAAAAGCATTCATCGTTAAATGACCTAGTGAAGGAGGACAGTCGATAAAGATATAATCGTAATCATCTTTGATTTTCTTCACAGCCTCTTTCAATCGTTGCTCACGGCGAGGTTGACTCGTTAACTCAATTTCCGCACCTGCTAACTGAATCGTCGAAGGGGCAATCATCAAGTTTTCACGACTCGTCGGAACAATCACGTCCGCCATCGGTACTTGGTTGACTAAAACATCATATACATCTTGTTCGAGTTCCCCTTTTTGTACGCCAAGACCGCTCGTTGCGTTCCCTTGAGGATCACTATCAATAATTAATACTTTTTTGCCATTGACCGCCAACGCAGCCGCTAAACTGACGGTTGAAGTTGTCTTTCCAACTCCACCTTTCTGATTGGCAACGGATATCACACGTCCCATACTCTTCCTCCATGTTTCTTGTTCTAAAAAAGGGAGAATGCAAGCATTCTCCCTCTCGCATGTCTACAAAATGTTCTTCATTTCTCGCAATATTTTGTTCTTTTCTATTGTAACAAAAAAGTGCCTTTTTTTGTAGTCATACCGGTTTATTTTACGAAAAAAGCTCTGCCCTTACTGAGGCAAAGCTTTCTTTTGTTGTTCATTGAATTGTAAGTACGCAATCGTATATTCTTTGCGGGTTTGCTCGCCTTCATCAACAACTGTAATCTCCACATTTGTGATGAGATTTCCAGCGGCATCGGTCTTGATTTTCAACTCCACTTTTGACGTATCATTCGTCGCAATTCCAAGAATGGACGTTAATGCCTTACGAATCGTTTCATCGTCTCCAGAATAGGATTTCTCATAACTTTGCCACTCCTTCGTCCAAGGAACGAGTTGATGGATTTCTTTGGTAAATTGAACCAGTTTTGCATATGGAAAAACGACTGTGTTTTGTAAGCTGGAAGTCGCTGTAATGGTTTGTTCCCATTTATCTTGATAATAGCGAATAAAACCGATATTCGCATCGGCAATCACTTCGAGTTGATTCGTCACTTTCCCGGAAGTCTTATCGATTTTAGAACCGTATCCCGTACCATCTTTCCAAGCGCTCGCACTGGCAATGGTTTGGGCAGAAGGCGTTTTCGTCCCTTCTTTATAGTCCGATTGCTTTACGGTAATATGATAATTTGCAATCGAGTCAGCAGAAGTGACTACTTGTTCTTGCACTGCTTCGGTCGATAAACTCTTCCCACAAGCCGTCAAAATGAATAGAAACGCTATAATCATCGTACTTTTAATCCATTTCATCATTCTACCTCCTCCTTTATCATCCGTTTCATTATAGCAAACTTCCTCTCAAAATTCCTATAATACAAAACATCTTCCACATAAAAATCTCTACAAAATAAGCTGGGCACAAGGCCCAGCTTATACAGTTTGCGTGGCAACGTCCTACCCTCGCAGGGAGAAACC
>NZ_KV790844.1:0-30234 GCF_001807725.1 Granulicatella sp. HMSC31F03
TCATTGCTGGTAATTCTGTTTTGTCTGTTGGTTCTTTCGTTGTCGGGTCAATAAACTTCACTGGATTAGAATCACTGACCACCATCGGAACCTTTTGTTCAGCTCCATTTTGTTGTTTAAACGTAATCGTTTCAGATTGAACTTGACCTTGTTTTCCTGTTGTTGTCTTATCTTCAGCAATTGGTTGAACAGGTAATACCGTTGGAATGTACTTCACTCCAGCAAGGACTCTACCTGTATTTGCTTCAACTACTTGGACTACAATTGGTTCTGGTGTCCCTCTAAAATCTTTATTTGGCGTAAACTTCACTTTTCCAGTTGTAGGTTCAATTTCGTATGTTCCAACTACTTGTCCATCTTTCATCGCAGGTGCACTATTTCCAATAGGGTTTCCTGTCTTAGGATCTACAATTTGCATTGGATTTTCACTAGAAGGAGTAACTGGACCAGCTGCATTCATGAATTTCAAGGTTTTATCATGTTCTAACCCTTGCAACTCTTCTGAAGTGGCAGCGTCTGAAAGTGGAATCACCTTAGGAATGTAGCGACCATCCATTGTATTCGCTTGGTCGCTAATCGTTGCAGCGGAATTATCTTTCGTATTCCAGCCTGAATCAACTCCATTATTGTCATGACGACGAATCGTAATTCCTTTACCAACTCCAACAAATCCAGCTTCAGGCACAAATTCAACTACAACATCTTTCCCTGTACCTGTAACTTTATATTTACCTTCACCAGAAACTGCATAATAACCTTCTGAATCAAGCGTCACTTTATTTCCATTTTCATCTACGATATATGGAGCAACGGTTTCATCGATAACAGCATCTTCTGTTTTTGAATATCTTTGTTTTCCTTGGGCAGTGAATTCAACGGTTCCTTTTTGAGTAACCCCTTGAACTCCTTCTGTCTCTGTCTTACTACCTTTTGGTGGGAAAATAACTTGTGTTTCAAAATCTTCAACTTCTCCGGACATAGACATTCCAGTTGGACTTTCAATATCTGGCGCATGTGTTGAAATACGAACACGTACCCCAAGTTTATGCAATTCTAAATCATTTAAAACGGGTCCGTTATTAAACGTTAAAACTGCATTTCCATCTGAAGTAATCGTTGTTTTTTCAGAGCGTTCATTTTCATCAAATTTTCCATTACGGTTGAAATCAATCCATCCGTAAAGATAAGCTTCTGGGCTTCCACCCGTATGTGCTTGAACAGTTAACGTATAGTTTCCAGGACGAGTACGTTCGATAGAAATCATGTCATTGGTTTTATTTTTTAACTCTGCTGGCAAGATTTGATTAATGCCTTCGTCTCCTGAACCATCTTTATCGTCCCCTTTCCAGTCAGAACGATCTAGATTTTCATCCATATCTGGGCGAGTATCCCCTAAATATGGTTGATTTACTTTTGCTCCAGTAACTCCATTCACTTGGTTAACTGCGTGTGTCGCAAGACCATATGATTCCGGAGCATCACTTTCATCAAACGGTAAGAATCCAATCATCGCTGCTTGTTTCCCTGCAGCCATGACATAAATTCCAACTTCTGAAGCTCCTCGAGTCATTACAAGCGGTACTGAAAACGGACCTGCAGAATAGTTTGAACCAAACACTCCTGTTCCTAAACCACCTGTCTTCAAATCAGGACTTCCAAAGTACTTCCAGGCAACTGTTTTACCTTTTGACCCTACGCCCTCAGCATTTAAGATTTGACTTGCATTTTGACCAGGTAAATTTACCCCATCCACATTTACAGGCTTTCTGCCGTTATAATTTTTAGCTGGATCAAAAGTATCCTTTGTATTTTGTGGGACGTAAGTACGAGTATTTGGAACTCCTTTTTTAGGCCACTCACCAACATGTTGCCACCCTGTTCCGTTTGTAGTAAACATTACTAATTCCCCAGGGTTTGCTGATTCTGCATCGGCCATAACGATAGATGGTTTTACTGGTTTACCGTTGTATGTCCCAGAAATCTCAAATTGAATACCAAAATTCCCACCATCAAATTCGGAAGTGATAACTGTTTTCTTTTTCCCAGTATCAATCCCTTCTTTACGAATCTCTGTCCATTCATTTTGTGCTTCAGCGATAACTTTTGCTTCTGCACCTGCTTGATAAGCTGCTCTTCCTTTTGGATTACCACTAGAACTAATATATCCATTTTTGGCATTTGGATCATAAGTAGCTTTTTCTTCAGGAGTAGCTCCTTGACTCTCCATACGTTTTCTATAGATTTCTGTTGCTTGGAAAGGTCTTAAAGACTTAATTGTTAATTTAACCTTATAACCCGGCATTATTTCTTTCGTATAGGTTGCTCCGACTTGAAGTGCTAATTTACCATCAGCAGTTCTAGTTGCGCCAGTCCAGTTTGCAGTATCCCCAAAATCCAACCAAGAAACTTGTTTTAAAACTTGGTCCGCTAAGATTTGTGGAGTTAAACCTGGTTTTTCTACTTTTGGCTCAGAAGTAGCATCGACAACGTCATCACCAATTTTTTCACTAGAAGTCGCTGGTGTTTCACGTTTTGAACGCGTACGAGGTTTATTTTCTGGTGCTACGGTTGTTTCTTCTTTTACTTCAGCAGCAGCCGTTGTTTCTTCAGCTTTGTCAGGTAATGCTGCTTCTTTTTCAGAAGTTTCTTTCTTTGTTTTCTCATTTTCCTCTTTTGGTTGAGAAGTTGTTGTTGTCGTTTCAGCAGTCGGCTCTACTTTTTGTGTAGCTTCTTTTACAGTCTTTTCTGCTTCAGTCGAGTCTTTTTTCGGACTTTCTTTAGCAGCTTCTTGTGTCGAAACCGATGCACTTTCGACAGTATCCGCATGTACTATTGTTTGACCTTGTACGAACATAAATCCTAAGGCAACAGCAACAGAAGCTGTCCCTACGGATAATTTTTTAATCGCGTATCGAGTTACTTTTGAACGTTTTTTACGCTCATTCATTTGAACATTCTTTGAACTAAACATATCCTTCCTCTTTCTTTTCTCTATCTTTTTTATATTGTGAAATTTATTGATAACATCCCTTTTTTCACCACTACCTAACCACAGATTTTATCATACAATACATCATTTTCCAACTATGAAAACTCATAATTTGTTTGTGAATTATGATCTTTTCTCATTCATTTTCCTATCTAAAAATTTATGATTGAAAATATGAATAAAATAAAACAGCATTATTTATTTTCAGAAAATAAACAATGCTGTTCTATGCTTGATTTTATTTGATTTTTCTATCTACGACGGCCTCTTTTGGAATTTGTTTTCAAAAATTTTCTAAGGACGTAAAACACAAGTACAATCCCAAAAAAGAATACCCAAAACAGAAGTGGAAGTTTCTTTATAAAATAAACAGTCTTATTCCAAATAATTTTAGGAATCCATTGACTAGCCTCAGTTGTTGTTTCTTCATAAGTAGATTCAACAGCTTCATCTGGCTCTTTCTCAACAGAAAAAGTTAATTCCTGTTCATAAATCGTCCCTTGAGGTGTTGCAACTTTTAACTGATTCCCCTCAATTTGATAGGTTGCAGTCTTTCCTTTTTCAGTAAAAACCTTCACTGCATGATCTAATTTCACTTTTTGGCCTTGAATGGTTTGAATCCCAGGATTGAATAAAGTTTGTGCCTCATATTGCTTTAAAACATAACTCAATAAAGCATTTCCGATTTTATGACGATTATACTCTCCAGCAGCACTAGTCCACTCACTCACACCTAAAACGATGTCTAATAGTTCCACTCCGTCTTTTTGATAAATCCCAATATAGTTAAATCCATCTCTTTCACTAGTTCCCGTTTTTAAACCAATAATACCAGGATACGCTAATAAATCCCCTTGAACCGAATGATTGGTGTTTTTAATCGTTTGTGCATACGGTGTTCCACTCATAACCGTAAGAGTACTATTTCTCGTATACTGAGTGATTTCTGGGTGCGATTTATATAATGCTATCACCATTTTGGCTAGGTCTCTAGCGGTCGTTTGGTTGGGTTGATTCATTGAATGTCTTTTAACTGTATAATGACCTTGGAAATCTTCCGCCACCGCACCAGTAGCACCTTCGAATTTGGTATTCGTCATTCCTAATTCTTTGGCCTTTTGATTCATTAAGTCTACAAATTCATCCGAATTATCATTTACCAGATGTGACAAAAGAATCGTAGCCGCATTAGAAGAAGGAAGGAGTGCCATTTTTACAAGTTCCTCCACTGGATACTCGACTCCAGCAGTTAGCGGAACATTACTTAAGGCTGTTATTTTAGAAATAGCCTCATCTGTTGCGGTTGGGACAACTTTATCACTTAAACTTATTTTCCCTTCTTTAATCGCATCATAAACGATAAAAATCGTCATTAATTTACTTAAGCTAGCAGGATCTACCGCTTTATCAGGATTTTCCTGCCATAATATTTCACCATTCGCTATACTCACAACTAGTGAAGCTTTCAGTGTATCTGAAGAGCTAATCTCATACCCTTCATCTTTAACTACTTTTAAAATAGATTCTTGTGCGTTCACTGTGGATATTGTACCGATAACTCCCATCATCAATAAAAACAAGACGCAAACTAATTTGATTATTTTTTTCATTATTTTTCCCCTTAAAACATCTCCTCTCATTTTATTGAATTCTCCCTCTTTTTGCAATAAAACTTAATACAAATCTAAATCATTTTTCTAAACTTAAGAACTCCTCTTAAAATGATACAGTTATTCTTATAATTATTAAGTGTAACCGAAAGCTCAATATGTTTTAAAAACTCTATAAGAAGCAGATAATTTATCCCTGCACTTCTCCATTTACAAGGGTGTTGAAGTTTGGATATGAATACACCAATAAACTTATTTCACAAAACTGATTCCTAAATTACCATATTTGGTAATCAAAAATACGAAGTGATTTCGGAGTCTATAGTGGTAACAATAGCGACCACAACTGATGTGAATTAGGGAATCTTCGAAATTTATTTCGTAGAGTCCCTTTGAAGCTCAACCCCAGACTCAATCGGTGAGGAGCACATACTCTGTCCAAGCTCCGGTTCATTTGCGAGGCCGATAAAAACATGGATGTGTCCGTCAAATGGGCCTATTTTCAATAAACATGTTCCTAATGCACCCAACTTTTTACTGTAAATCACAAAGAGCCTCGGATACCAATAATCATAAGAATAACGTGCGTAATCAATGTGAATTACACTCTCTTGAAAATTCATTTTCTAGAGAGTGTTTGAAGCTTGGTAGCCTCAAGACCTCGGCTTGAGGCGGTACAGTTATTCTTATAATTATTGAACGTAGCCGAAGGCTCTATGTGTTTTACCTTTGCGTCAACAAAAAACAGGCTCCTTTTCAGGAACCTGTTTGGATAGAAATTACATCCATTTTGAATAGTCTTCATCATCCATCGCTTCAACACTACCGAGTAAGTACCCATTCCCAACTTGCGAGAAGAAGTCATGGTTACTTGTACCGGTTGAAATTCCGTTCATCACGATTGGATCCACATCTTCAGCAGTATCCGGGAACAATGGATCAAACCCTAAGTTTTGAAGTGCCTTATTCGCATTATAACGAATGAACACTTTCACCTTTTCAGTCCAACCAACTTGGTCATAGATAGATTGTGTATACTTCACTTCGTTTTGGTATAGTTCCAAGCATAAGTTGTATACCCACATCTTCATTTCTTCTTGTTCTTGTTCTGACAATTCGTTGTACCCTTGTTGGAACTTATAACCTGTATACGTTCCGTGAACTGACTCGTCACGAATGATTAACTTGATGATTTCAGCTACGTTTGCAAGCTTGTTGTTTCCTAAGTAATAAAGTGGTGTAAAGAATCCACTATAGAATAGGAATGTTTCAAGCATTGTAGAAGCAACTTTCATCTTCAAAGCGTCTTTACTTTGGTAGATTTCGTTAATCTTTTTCGCTTTGAATTGTAAGAATTCATTATTATTTGTCCATTCGAAAATATCTTCGATTTCTGCTTTAGTATGCAAAGTACTGAAGATGGTTGAGTAACTTTTCGCGTGAACAGATTCCATGAATTGAATGTTATTCCATACTGCTTCTTCGTGTTGCGTGCGCACGTAATCTTTCATTAAGCTTGCACCTTCTTCTGATTGAAGCGTATCTAATAATGTTAATCCACCGAATACTTTACCTACTACATCTTTTTCAGCAGGTGATAAAGTTCTCCAGTCGTCTAAGTCGTTTGATACTGGAATACGTGTATCTAACCAGAATTGCTCTGTTAGTTTTTCCCAAGTTAATTTATCGATCATGTCTTCAACTTGGTTCCAGTCAATCGCTTTATAGTACTCTACTGGTTGTGTAGAATTTTGAGAAAGAATCTCATTAAAATATCGTTTTGTACTCATGAGCTTTTGTCCTTTCTTTCGTATTCCCATTAAATGCTACAGCTTTCGCAAGCATTACTTCCGATTTCGTCGTTGTTTTCTGTAAATGTACGTACATAGTAGATAGACTTGATGCCTTTATTCCACGCGTAGTTACGTAAAATATTTAAGTCACGTGTGGTCATCTTGTTTGTACGTCCTTCTTTCCATTCATATAATCCTTCAGGAAGTTCTGAACGCATGAAGAGTGTCAAGCTCATTCCTTGGTCGATATGTTTTTGCGCTGCTGCATATACGTCGATGACTTTACGCATATCGATATCGTATGCTGATTGGTAGAATGGTAAAGTGTCATTTGATAAGAATGGAGCTGGGTAATAAGTCTTACCAGTCTTCTTCTCTTGACGTTCTTCAATTAAACGAGTGATTGGATGTAATGAAGCACTTGTTTCGTTTACGTAGCTGATTGAACCTGTTGGTGCAATTGCTAAACGGTTTTGGTGATATAATCCACCGCTCATTACGTCTTCTTTTAATTGTTTCCAATCTTCTGCAGTTGGAATTGGAAGTTTTTCAAAGATTTTCTTCACTTTATCAGATTGAACTTGTACATCCTCAGCAATGTAACTATCGAAGTATTCACCTGTTGCGTATTTAGAACGTTCAAAGCCAACGAATGATTTACCGCGTTCTTTGGCAATCTTGTTACTTGCTTTCAATGTGTAGAAGTTCAACATTCTGAAGTATAAATCAGTTGCTTCGATAGACTCAGGTGAGCCGTATTCCATTTGGTTTAATGCAAAGAATGTGTGTAATCCCATCGCTCCAAGACCGATAGTATGTGCTTTGCTGTTTCCGTTTTTAACCGTTGGAACCGCATCAATACTTGAGTGATCTGTTACGAAAGTTAACGCACGAACCGCTACATCTACAGAACGTTCGAAGTCAGGAGATTTCATTAAGTTCACGATATTTGTTGAACCTAAGTTACAGCTAATATCCGTTCCTAAGTGTTCATACTCTTGAGCGTTGTTAATCACTGAAGGTTCTTGCACTTGTAGGATTTCAGAACATAAATTACTCATGATAATCTTCCCATCGATTGGGTTTACACGGTTTGCTGTATCGATGTTCACCACATATGGATATCCAGATTCTTGTTGTAATTTACTAATTTCGTTTTCTAAGTCACGTGCACGTAATTTAGATTTACGGATTTCAGGGTTGTTCACCATGTTGTCATATTCTTTAGTGATGTCCACATATGAGAATGGTACACCGTAAATACGTTCCACATCGTATGGGCTGAATAAGTACATAATGTCGTCGTTTTTAATTAATTCGTAGAATTTATCTGGAACAACTAATCCAAGTGATAATGTCTTCACACGCACTTTTTCGTCCGCGTTTTCTTTTTTCGTAGATAAGAACGATACGATATCTGGGTGGAATACATTTAAGTAAACCGCACCGGCACCGTTACGTTGACCTAATTGGTTAGAGTAACTGAAACTATCTTCTAATAATTTCATAATTGGAACAACACCGCTTGATGCATTCTCAATTTTCTTGATTGGGTCACCTGCTGCACGAACGTTAGACAAGCTTACTCCTACTCCTCCCCCAATTCTTGATAATTGGAGAGCTGAGTTGATGGTACGACCGATACTGTTCATATCGTCTGTTGTTTGAATTAAGAAGCATGAAACGAGTTCCCCACGACGTTTTCTTCCGGCATTCAAGAATGTTGGTGTTGCTGGTTGGTAACGTTGTGTAATCATTTCTTCTGCTAAATCATGTGCTAATTGCTCATCGCCATCCGCTAAGAAAAGAGCGTTAAATACAATACGATCTTCAAAACGTTCTAAGTAACGTTGACCGTCATTTGTCTTCATTGCATATTGTTTGTGGAACTTAAATGCGGACATAAATGAACGGAAACGGAATTTTTTCTTGTACGTTTCTTTCATTAATTTCTTAACGAATTTACGGTTGTATTTTCCTAAAAATTCTGCTTCTAAATAATCGTGTTCGATTAAGTAATCGAGTTTTTCATCTAATGTATAGAAGAAAACTGTATTTGGGTTTACGTGTTCTAAGAAGAATGCACGAACCGCTTCACGATCTTTATGCAATGGAATTTTCCCATCAACTGGACGGTTTAACTCATTGTTTAATGCGAAGTATGTAACTTCTTGAGTCTTGTTCATTAATTTTGGACTATCCAATCTCTCTCACCTTTTCTATTAGTATTTGTACATCTTTATCTGTACCTTGGTTTTCAAAACGATGAAGTAAAGGAACATCATATCTTCTCGCTAACTCTTTGGAATTCGAACAAAAACTCGTGTTAAAATTGCGATTCCCTGAACCAGCAACTCCCATTAACAGCTTTCTGTTCTCTTCAAAATCAATAAATTCGTAAAAAAAATTCGCCACTTGATCTCCATAAGTTGGTGTAATGACGATATAAGGCTCTTTCATTTGTAATGTAGGATTTTTCTTAGAAATTTCAATAAAATCCCAACCCAATTTTTTTACGAATTGTCTTGTTTTTCCAGTTAGTGATAAATAAACGACTTTCACAATATCTCCATTCCGAAATAGAAATACAAGAAAATGCATTCCAATCTCACTTGAAACTCACGAAGTTAATTATATCTAGTCTAGTTCCTTTTTGCAATTTTTTTACAACATTTTGTATCATTCTTTTTAGGCAACACAAAATATAGTTAGTGAAATCGGTGTTTTTCGACATTTAGTATTATTCTTATTCGAATCATTGACAGATTCAGTCGACGATTGTAGACTAAAAAAGAAAGGAGTTCTAATTTATGTCTGAATTTCAACCAATGAGCCCTTCGGAACGCCAAGTCATGCGCGTATTATGGGCAAACCCAAGTAGTACAAGTGGATTTATTATCGAACAACTGCAGAAATCATTCCCTTGGAGCGAATCAACCGTCAAAACACTGATTATTCGCCTAACGAAGAAAGGCTATATTCAAATCGATAATCGAAAGAAACCTTTCCACTATTCTGCAACGATTTTGGAAAAAGAGCAACTCGACCAAGAGACAGATGCACTTCTTGAACAAGTGTGCCACAAACAAAATGGGAATTTACTACACACTCTAATCAATAAAGCCACCTTAAGCCAAGATGACATTCAAATATTAGTGAATGCCTTAAAAGAAAAAGCGGCCACCGCTCCTACTTCTGTTGCATGTAACTGCCTACCTGGGCAATGTAATTGCCATCACCATCACTAACATAAAAACCTATTGCTTACAGTCATAATGACTTTAAACAATAGGTTATTTTTATTTTCAATTTATTCCAATTTGCACTATTTAAAATTCTCGCTAAATGACTATGAATCTTACGGATTTAATAGTAACAGTAATGGGAAGGATATTAAAACGAATAAGAGGGAGTTAGGAATTTATTCCTTACTCCCTCTTTGAGGCTTTAAAGGTGCAAGACCAAGGCTTGCACCGGTATCCCATTACAGCTACTATTCCTATATCCGTCATAGATTCATAGTCATTGCCAACTACGATTTCAAATAGTCCTTCGCATCTTTAAAGAAGCTTGCAATAATCATAATGA
Source organism: Granulicatella sp. HMSC31F03 (assembly GCF_001807725.1). Taxonomy (NCBI): domain Bacteria; kingdom Bacillati; phylum Bacillota; class Bacilli; order Lactobacillales; family Carnobacteriaceae; genus Granulicatella; species Granulicatella sp. HMSC31F03. The sequence goes on from NZ_KV790844.1 coordinate 9,981, forward strand.
TAATAATCCCAATTGGGAAGGCTGCAATAATGGCTACCGACTGAAGATTATACATTGAATTTTCAGAGAAAATCAATGCGATTGGGAATAAAATCAGTACTAATGACCAAAACATACGAACACGCTTATCACTATCATGCGTATGCGTTAATTCTTTATAAGAATAAGCAGAAACTACGAGTGTTAATGCATCGAACGTCGTCGCGTAGAAAGCAATCATTGTAACAGCCAGAAGTAGCAATCCAATATTCGCTAATGGCATTGTCTCAAAAATTTTAAGAATGGCTGCAGCATAATCCGCATTTGTATTTAAAATTCCTGTAATATCTAAGCCATGCTTTAATTGTTGCGCAAGTCCGTAGTTCCCAAGAATAATAAATGCTGTAAATGTTCCTGCGATTCCCCATGCATATCCACCTAGAACCGTATTTTTAACAGTACGGCCTTTTGAAATACTACCGATAAAGAATGGCGTCGCTACACACCATACCATCCAATAAGACCAGTAGTAAATCGTCCATTTTTGAGGGAAACTTGTCTCGCGAAGTGGATCTAACCATGTGGACATTCCGATAAAGTTTTGAACAAGATTTCCAATTGCGCTAAATCCTGTTTCAAGAATATAAACTGTCTCTCCTCCTAGGAATAGGAAATAAGCGAGAAGTGCAAAGAATAAGTATGTACAAATGGCTGCTAATTTTGAGACAGCTTCCATTCCTAACATAACAGTGCTTGTATAAACTACTGCAATTAACAATAATACAACAATCGTAATTAGTTTCGAATTTTGAATTCCAAACACTTGGCTCATAGCCGCTGAAAGAAGTGGGGTCGCTAGTGAGAACGTTGTTGCTGTTCCTGCAATTAATGCAAAGATAGCGATTAAGTCAATGACTTTTCCCATCCATCCGTCTACTTTATCTCCTAAAAGAGGACGACAAGCTTCTGAGAATTTTTGTTTTTCTACTTTTCGATTATGTAACATAAATCCAAAAGCGACGGCTAACATAATGTAGAATCCCCAGGCAATAGGTCCCCAGTGGAATAATGGGAATGTCGAAGCCCATTTTTGGATGCTACCAAGCTCTCCAAGATAAGACTCTTGTGCATAGAGTGCCCACTCAATCATTGCATAGAACACAATATCTGCTGCCATCGTAGAAGTAAAAATCATCACTCCCCATTGGAAATTTGAATATTCTACTTTAGATTCATTCCCACCTAATACGATACGTCCATATTTAGAGAAAGCTACATACATACTACACAGGAATACACCAACTCCTAACATGGCATAATAAATACTGAATTGGTCTCCTAAAAACCCTCGAACTCCTTCAAGTACTGCAGAACTAGAATCCGGGAATATCAAAAATAATAGTCCTAGAAATAATACTCCAAATAATGGTACTAGTGTAGCAATCCAGTCAATTTCATCTCTTAACGATTTTTTCTCCAATTCATTATTCATAATGAGCCTCCTCTAATAAAGTTTGATACGATGCATCCATTGTTACCAATTCTTCCAAGCTATCGATTTCTACGATATCTCCCTGTTGTATTGGGTAGATACCCATTTGATATTCTGTGGGGTAACAAAACATCGCTACATCATCCCAATAAATGTCATGATGTTTCTTTTCTTCAAACTCGATTTCCAAATGATGTTTTAACTTTTGTCCGTCTTCTTTCGTCCAACGAGAAATGCTATATAATTGCCATCCCTTTTCTCCACCAGTACGACTACAGCTGGTAACTACTCCATCTGTATTCACTTGCATGAGCCACTCTTGCGTCCCGTTTTCTACTGGAATACATGCGTAACCTGAGCGAGTGAACTCTGGATGTAAAATCTCACTGTTAAAAATTAACTGATCTCCATCTAAAATAATGGCTTCTTCTAGATGACCTCTGACAACATAAAGAGAAGAAATATTGTTGGCAATATCAAAATAAGGATTTTCTACAATGGTAATATTTGGATAATCTGCTTTTAACTCAGAAAATTTTTCCTTTAAATAACCGACAACCACGTAAATCTCTTGAATTCCTTGTTCATATAAGGCATCGATTACCGTCTCAATCATTCTTTTCCCATTTACTTTTACTAATGGTTTTGGGATTTCATTAGTTATTGGACGCATTCGTGTCCCTTTTCCCGCAGCCATTATAATTGCTCGTTTAATCGTATGTGTCATTATTTTTCCTCTTTTGCTAATTCTTCTTGCACAATGCGATAGAAGTCTTTGGCATAACGATATTGCATGAGTGAATATTCACCAAAATCAACACCTAGTGTGCGTTTATATTCGCACCAGTTGCTCCAAAGCATTCCGCTAACGGCCATATACGCATAAATTTTAATACGCGTCATCTTTTCGCATTTTCCTTCAAAATAAAGGTCCATTAATTCGTCTGCTTGTTTACGGTCATATCCAGCGTAAATACAAAACATTGCAATATCGATATGTGGATCTTGCATACCTGCATATTCCCAGTCAATCAGTCGAATATCTCCTTCTTTCGTGAAAAGAAAATTATCGTAGACTGAATCTATATGGCTTAGAACTGGCTCCTTTTTATATTTTTCTACAAAACTCTTTAAGCTTAATATTTCATTTTGCGTTTTTTCATGATCTTTATAGTAAGACGCTTGACCGTTCCATAAACTTTGATAAAACACGATTTGTTTAAATGGATCAAATGTATGAGCGACTTTCAGTTTAGACGCATGGAACTCACGAAGTTTTGCTATACAACGTTTCAAATCTTCTTTATTTTCACTATCACAAGAGCGTGCTCCATCTAGATAGGCTGTAATCTTATATCCATTCTCAGGATTCATATATACAACATCGTCACAGATTTTTTTGCCTTCTAACACGCGGTATACATCAGCTTCTTCCTTACGATTGATGAGATAATCCGTTCCTTCTCCTGGAATACGCATAATGTATTTTTGTTCTTTACAAGTAAATAAGAAGCTACGATTCGTCATTCCTTTTTTTAATACTTCAATATTTACTATTTCCTCTAAAGGTACTCCTAATGCTTTTGAAATGTTGATTAAAGCATCTGTTTCTAAATGACTGGAGGAATGGTCGATTTCACGTAACTGCTCGTAAGTATTAATTTCAGCAATCTTTTTATCATCAATCATTTTTGGATATACAATGTACTTTTTATCTTTATCCTCTAAAGTAACTTCCCAGAAAGATTTTTCATGCCTTTTTTCTTCAGCAGCTATATTTAATTGCTTGGTCACCACTTTAGCTTCTTTTTCAGCAAGATAGCAAATTCCGTATGGGCGGTTTCCTTTTCTTCTTTTCTCACTCGTGATGATTTCTTGCTTTTTATTCACTCTAAAATAGCTTTGTTCCACTTCCTCATGTCCCATTAAATACCAAGAGTATAATTCATCCTCTTCAAAGGGATTCTCCTCACACCACAAGTCACAAGGGACAATATACGTGTTTCCTAAGATTCCAGCAACTCGTTGTAATGAATAAAAATTATTTTTCGTAGCATAATCTGGATTCACTGCTAATTTTACTTGAAAATCATCGATTAAATACTCGTACTGTTCTTTCATAAAGCCTACGACCACAGTGATATCTGATACTCCCACTTCTTGTAATTGTTTAATCAATCGCTCAATAAGTGGTTCATTTTTGACTTCTAGAAGTCCTTTTGGCGTTTCTGTATTGATGGGAACCATTCGCATCCCAAAGCCAGCTGCCAAGATTACTGCATTTTTAGGTTTATTTTTTTTGAATAGCGTTTTTGCCTTACTAGTCATTCGAAATTCTTCATCAACTAGCTTTAATTCTCTTAATTTTTTAATTTCACGATTCACCAGTCCCAGAGAATAACCTGATAAATCTGCCAATTCTCGTTGATTATGAATAGCGTTCTTTTTGATTAATTTCAACAAATCTAAATTAACTTTGTTCATAAAATTCACCTCTTTTGTTTTCGTGAACAAAAACAGTATACTATGTATTCAATGAAGGTACAAGCCTTTTAAAGTAAAAAAATCCTTAAATACAAAAAAAGATGAGCAAATGCTCATCTTTTTACGCTATAAAATCAATATTGAGTCTCATGGATAAGATACCTGCCTCACTCTTTAAGTAAAACCCATATTTATCCACACTATAATCGACTACATTTTTCTGGTCAAACATCATTTCATAGCGACTAGAGACATAAACTTTTTCCCAAATTAGTCTCTAATAACTTGTCGAACTTTCGATGTAAAGTAGACTCCTCTTCTTTCTTTAAAATGACTAAATGATACTTCTCATTAACTTGGCAATGACACCCTCCGCCTTCGTCGTAGAAAGGACTATCTCCATCAGCATAATCCATAACGAAAAAAACATCTGTTAATCCTTTTTCATTCATTAATTTTAATAGTTTATCTTTAGCTGTTTCACTAAAACTAATTTCCATTGCTTCCTCTCTTTCTATCGAAAAAGGAGACCTCCTTTGGGTCCCCTTCTAAATTGATTATTGTTGTTCTTCTTCAGTAAGGTGCTCAGTTCTTTTAGCACGTTTTTCGATAATTGAATCAATTGTCGGTGGTGTCACTTCAATTTGTGAAGGTGTATTTAACACCATATCCCACTCTTCATTTTTAATCATTTCTAATTGTGTTTGACTTAAGATTTGAAGACGTTGACGGAAAATACGTGTTTCCTTCTTAATTGCGTCTGTTTCACGATTAATTTGAGTCGCTTTTTCAGCTGCCTCTTTTAATAATTCTTCCGCAGTTTTTTCTGCTTCAAAAATAATGATTTCCGCATCTTTACGTGCATTTTCACGTAGTCTATCTGCTGCTTCTTGAGCTACGATAATAGATTTATTCAAAGTTTCTTGAATAGAAGTAAAGTATTCTACTTTTTCTTCATTAAATTTCACGCGTTTTTCTAAATCTTTATTTTCACGAATTAAATGTTCTAATTCTTTTTTTACTTCATCCAAAAACTCATTAACTTCTTCTGGATCGAAGCCTTTGAATTTTGTTGAAAAATCTTTGTTATGAATATCGTTTGGTGTAATTGACATGAATAACTCCCCTTTATTTTTTATTTTTTTCTAATAGACCAAGTTCGATTTTAATTTTATCTTTTTTGGTTCGTCCTTCAATTTTTTGAATTTGAAGACGTCCATATCCACGTATGGATACAATATCTAAAATTTCAAGCATAAAGTCTGGGCGATTCTCTTCTGTCCAGTTCACCTTTACTTTACCACTTTCAATCATTTCTTTTGAACGCTGTCTTGACACATTAAATACGGAAGCAATCACTGTATCTAAACGAAGAGAACTTACAACTGTTTGAATATTTGTCCAATGATCCACTGGTACAATTAATTTCGTATAGTCGACTTCTTCAAGCCTTACAGCAACTTTCCCAATTTTTTCTAGCTGTTGTTTGATATATTCTTTCATATTTTGTGCACAGAATAATTGCCAGTCTTCTCCGTTAGAAATAATATCGCCAATCAGACTACGGTCAAACCCAAGGCTCATCAGTGACCCAAGAATCTTACCATGCCCCAGTGTTGCGAATTTCTTCGGATATTGAATATGAAAAAGAGCATTTTCGAAATCCTCTAAAGTTGGCTCATAATAATCCGGACAAATCATACAGCGTTTTCGTTCAGCATCAATATACCCGCCATCAAAGTAGTAACGAACATCATCATACTGACCCACGATTGCCTCCACAATAAACTGTTGGCGTGGATCAAGATAATTCGTCAATACAGGCGCGTACTGCAAACGTACTTCTTCTACCCATTCTTCCACTTGCTTTAGAAAAGAGATTTCCTCTTTTCTAAAATGTTGCTCAACTCCACTGCCCATAATTCTTCACCTTATTAAAAAATCAAACGTATTAAACTAACAATTAATAAATTAACGAAAAATACAACAACGATTGAAGTCAATAATGCTAAACTATAATTCCCAATTCTTACATTCTTAAATAGACTTACAAAAGGTCTACACACATTATCAAGAAAATCCTCAACAAACGTTGGAAGATAGAGATTCCAATAAATATTCAATCCATATAATATTAAAAATAATGTATAATAAGTTGCTATAAGAGTAATCCCTGAAATAAATTCATTTGCCATAATATTCCTCCTTTAAAACTCAGGACGTCGAAAAACATCTCCTGCTTCCTCGTCAAAGTTTCCTTGTACTTGAAAATTCGCTGGTGAGCAGATAAAAATTTCATCTCTTACTTTTTGAACATCACCATTAATAGCATACGCCACTCCAACTACAAAATCAATGACACGTTTTGCATCTTTTGGTTCCATCCGTTTAAAGTTGATGAGTACTGCTTCCCCTTTTAAGAGAGCATCTGCTATACGTTCCGCTTCTGAATATACGCTAGGTTCCATCACAGAAATTTTAGATGTTTTCTTTACTCCTGGGCTTTGGAAAGGAACGACATTCGAAGAGTTCGTTCTAGAACGAACTGGAGTCTGACTATTATCCTCAGTCTCTTCCACATATTCAAATTGATCATCTTCTTCATAATAATCATCTTCAGGACTTAAAAAGTTTTTTACACGATTCATGAATCCCATTATTCTTCCTCCGTTTCAAACCAGCTTGTGCCAATTCGAATATATGTTGCGCCACACTGGATAGCGATTGGAAAATCTCCACTCATTCCCATACTTAACTGGAGCGGTTGTGATAGGTTTTCCTTTTCTTCAATCTTTTTAGCTAATTGTGCTAAACGCGAAAAAAAGAAGCGAATTTCTTCATCGCTTGCTTTATAAGGCGCCATCGTCATTAGTCCAACAATATGAATTTTTTCATACTGCTTACTCTCCGTATAAGCGTCAAAAGCCTCTTCAGGTGAAAAACCATGTTTCGTTTCCTCACCAGAGACATTTATTTCTAACAGACAGTCCAAAGGTTTCTCGAGACGTTTATCAATCTCACTCATAATAGAGAGTCTATCAAGAGCATGAAATAAATCAATTCGATTAATAACTTGTTTTACTTTACGCTTTTGCAAAGGACCGATTAAATGCCAGAAAATATCCTCTTCGGGAAATTGTTCCTGCCGTTCAAGTAGTTTTTCAACACGATTCTCCGCAAAATGTCGAAAACCCAAATCATACATCTCTTGAACTTCTTCTTGAGAGCGATTTTTTGTCACAACAATAGGACAAACTTCCGTAGATAGTCTATGAACTTGGTTACAAGAAGATGCAACCAAGTTCATAATACGACTTACATTCTGTTTAATGATACTCATTAATTTCTATTTCTTTTTCTGAAAAATGGCGGAGTATCTAATCCATCATTTTCAGCTTGTTTTGGCTCAGAAGGAGCCTCTACAAAATTGCTTTGCGCAAATGGTGAATCTGCATCAGTTGATGAAGAAGTATCACGCACTGTAGTTTCACGACGGATATCCCAGTCACCAAACAAGTCTTTTTCTGCTTTCTTTTCTTCAACAACTTGTGGTTTTGAAGGTACTTGTTTCTCTTGGAAAGTTTGAGGGTTATTCCCTAAATCTTTACGAGTTGAAGTACTGCTTGTAAATGGAGAACGGTTAGCGCGAGTTACTGACTTTTTTTCGTGTTTACGCTCCTCGTCAATTCCTGTTGCGATAACAGTAACAATGACTTCATCTCCTAGGTTTTCATTGATTGAAGTACCGAAGATAATGTTTACTTCACTTGTTGAAGCTGCTGCAACGATATCAGAAGCGTCTTGTGCTTCAAATAATGTTAAGTCTGCACCACCAGTGATGTTTAATAGGATTTGTTCTGCTCCATCGATAGATACTTCTAATAATGGTGAAGAAATAGCTTTCTTCGTAGCTTCTGCCGTACGGTTTTCACCACTAGCAACACCAATCCCCATTAATGCTGAACCTTGATCTTTCATCACTGTCTTCACATCAGCGAAGTCCAAGTTAACGTAACCAGGTGCAGTAATTAAATCAGAGATTCCTTGTACCCCTTGACGTAATACATTATCAGCTTCACGGAAAGCTTCTAACATAGGAGTCTTTTTATCAACGATTTCTAATAAGCGGTTATTTGAAATCGTTACTAATGTATCTACGTTTGCTTTTAATTGTGCAACACCTTCTGCAGCGAAGCGACCACGTTTTGGTCCTTCAAAGCTAAATGGACGTGTAACAACCCCCACTGTTAATGCGCCTAACTCTTTCGCAATACGAGCAACAACTGGTGCAGCACCTGTACCAGTACCTCCACCCATACCAGCAGTAACGAAGATTAAGTCTGCGCCAACTAAAGCTTCGCGAATTTGTTCTTCACTTTCTTCTGCAGCTTTTAGACCGATATCAGGTAATGATCCAGCCCCTAAACCTTTTGTTAATTTTGGTCCTAATTGAATTTTAGTTTCAGCTTCTGAGTTTCTTAAAGCTTGAGTATCAGTGTTTGCTACGATGAACTCTACACCTTGTACTCCTTCTGCAATCATACGGTTAACAGCGTTGTTACCAGCACCACCAACACCAATGACTTTAATAACTGCGCCATCTAAATTTGTATCGAATTCGAAATCCATTATATTTCCTCCTTGGTTCTCTTCTTAATTTTCGTCAATAAACATTTTAAAGAAGTTCTTCACTTTTGCTCCAAACCCTTGTTCTTCACCACTTGCTTCTTGTTCAACATCTTGTGGTTGTTGAACTGGAGCTGTTGGTTGAACTTGTACAGGTGCACTTTTTGGAGTGCTTTGTACTGGACGTTGTTCTACACCAGGTTTCCCTTTTTGTGCGATACGGTGAACATCATCTAAGCTTGCAGCATATTGAATTAACCCCATACTAGTTGCATAAATAGGATTTCTCATTCCCATTTGCTCAGGAATATAAGTTTTCACTTGTACTCCAAAAATTTCTTGTGCTAACTCTTGAACTCCTGCAAGTGAAGAAGCTCCACCCGTTAACACGATTCCTCCTGGAAGTTTTAATGCTTCCACTTGGTCTAGAGCACGTTTTACCGTTTCAAAAGTTTGAACGACACGAGCTTCAATAATTTCTGATAAGTAATGTTCATCTACTTTTATTGGATCTTTCTTTCCAATCGTTTCAACTGGGAAAAATTCATCTGCACTCGTTTCTGATGAGATTGCATATCCATATTCACGTTTAATGCGTTCAGCATTTTCAAAGCTTGCATTCAAGATGATTGAGATGTCTTTTGATACGAAATCTCCACCCTCTTGATCCACAAATGAAAATTTCAACTGATTGTCATGCATAACAGAAGCACTAGTTTGTCCACCACCCATGTCAATTAAAATTGTTCCAAATTCTCTTTCACCTGGAGTTAATGCTACTTGACTAATCGCTAATGGTTGAATCACCATTTCTTCAATATTTAATCCGGCTTTGTCAATACAACGTTTAATATTATGAACAATCGTCTTAGGTCCTGTAATCATGCTCGCAAATAATTCTAAGCGAACGCCAATCATTCCACGAGGATCTTTAATCCCGTCAAATCCATCCACGATGAACTCTTCTGGAATAACAGAAATAATTTCGCGTTCAGGTGCAACTGAACGAACTTTTGCAGCGGAAATCACATTATATACATCCACATCTGTAATTTCTCTATTTTCACTTGATACAGCAATCATTCCATGACAAGGTTCGATTGAAATTTGATTACTTGGAATTCCAACGATAACGTCCTTGATTTGAATATTTGATTTTTGTTCTGCTTGTCGTACTGCTTTTCGAATGGATTCAACTGTTTCATCAATATCTACGATGACTCCACGGCTCAATCCTTCTGATTTTTCATTGCCGACTCCAATAATATTTAATTGTCCTCTGACATACTCAGCTACTACAACTTTTATTGAAGTGGTTCCAATATCTAAACTCACATAAATTCCCTGATTTTTCACGTTTATTGAAACCTCCTATACGATTATTCATAATTCATTTTTTAATGTTAATTTTGTTAGTGATACTCCTTATATTTTAACACAATTACGTTCACTACAAAAAACATATGAGCGAGTTTTAAGACTTTTTTATCGAATCGTTGTATCCGGTGTAAAGTATATTCCCACTTCCATATCAACGGTTCCCTTTTTACCATTCAACTGTTTTGCAATTGATGGATAATACACTAATTTATCCCCAATATCCTTCAAATTTCCGATGACTCGATTTCCATCTTTCATCTTCAAATAAATTTTTTGGTGATTTTTAATATCGTTTGGATATTGAATTTCTTTTATCTCTCGAATAATACTACTAGAAACTTTTTCTAATTGTTTCGCTAGAGTTTTATATTGAGTTTCTTCAGTAAAATCTACTAATTCTGGATATTCTTCTGTAGAAAGAGTTGCTTCCACTTCGATTGTTTGACCATCAGCAAGAAGTTCAAATGTTTTCTCTTCCGTTTTAAAATAACCAATAGCAGGATTTTCTTCAATATTCAAACGTATTTTATTCCATGCTACTAGTTCAATAGAAGCATCTTTAATTTTTGGACTGGCAGCTTTTAAAAGTGTTGCGGTACGTGTACGATTGGCTAAAATCGTCCAAATACTTTGCCCTTTGACAATTCCATCTTTCTCTTGAACTAGTTCAGCAGGAACTTGGCTTAATCCTACTACCTCAATCTCAGAAACTTTTGATAGTGGAGAAATAAAATAAATACTCCAAGCTAAACACACAATAAAAATTCCTTTTAACAGTGTTGCATTCGTAATTCCTTTTGATTCAGGCTTTTTCTTTTTAGGTTTGGGTTCTCTTTTTGGAGGTCGTACATCCTCTTTTGGAACTGTCTCTTCTACTCTAGAAGTAGGTGAGTTTTGCTGCGCTAACTCCCAAGGTGTTAATTCACGCGGAGGAGCTTTTTTTGGTGTCTTTCGATTAAACATATTCTCCTCCTTCTATCTTTATTTCACTAGAGAATGAATAATTGTTTCAAGTCTCGTTGAAGCATCGGTAATACCCAAAGCTTTGGAATTGCTGGCCATTTGTAGACGTTTTGGTTCATCTTCCATTATACGATCAATTTCTGCAACTAAACTTTGTCCATTTAAATCTTTCTCTAAAATCATAGTCGCTGCATCTTTTTCTACTAATGACATTGCATTGGCTTCTTGGTGATTTTCAGTCACATACGGACTTGGAATTAAAACGCTTGGTAATCCTAGAGCTGTTAATTCAATCAATGTTGTTGCTCCACTACGACAAACTACTAAATCTGTGTTTTGGAACATTTGCACCATATTATTAATATATGGTAAAACTGTGACATTTTGCAATGGTTTTTTCAAACTTGTAATATGATTGTTGATTTTGTCATAATGCACTTGCCCGGTCACCATGACCACTTGATAATCTTTTGCTTCTAATTCCTCTAAAGCTTCTAAGAATGATTCGTTCATTCGTAATGAGCCTCGGCTTCCCCCAAAGATTAATACAATCGGTTTTTCTTTTTTGATTCCAAGTAAATCTAGATAAGCATCATCACGAACAGCATTTGCTAGCTCTTGTCCACGAGGATTTCCTGTCATGACAACTTTATCTTCGTATTTTGCAAAATCTTTACGAACCGCATCGAAGCAAATTGCAATCTTAGACACTTTTCTTGCTAAGAATTTATTGGTGATTCCTGCTAAACTGTTTTGCTCATGAATAATCGTTGGAATTCCCATGTTTGCTGCTGCGTATAATACTGGCGCGCATACATATCCTCCAGTACCAATTACAATATCTGGTTTGAACTCTTTTACGATTTCTTTTGCTTTAAAATAGCTTGTACAGAAATACCATAATGTCTTAAAGTTTTCTAACGATAATGAACGAACGATTCCTTGAATCTTAATCGTTTTAAAATCATATCCCGCTTTTGGAACGATGGTACTTTCTAATCCGCGTTCAGTCCCTACATAAAGAAACTCTGTTGAAGGGTCCTGTTCTTTCAAATAATTCATTAAGGAAAGTGCTGGATAAATATGTCCACCCGTTCCTCCTCCTGAAACTAATACTCTCATCTTTTTTCTCCTATATATTACAGTTTCTCTACTGCTTCAATGAAACAATCACCGCGAACTTCAAAGTTAGCGAATTGATCCCAACTTGCGCATGCAGGTGAAAGCAATACAATTTCTCCCTCACGACTAGCTGCATACGCTTTTGGCACAGCTTCTTCTAATGTTTCTACTACAGTTACTGGAATCGATAATTTTTCAGCAGTCGCTTTCAACTTCTCTTTTGTTTCTCCGTAAACGACCATTTCACGGACATTTCCAAGTGATGATTCTAATTCTTCAAAACCATTCCCACGATCTAGTCCACCAGCAATCAATACAACAGATTGATTTGTAAAACTTCTTAAGGCTGTTTGTGTCGCAATGATATTTGTTGCTTTTGAATCGTTGTAGAATTTACGACCTTCAATGGTTTTCACATATTGTGTACGGTGTTTTACTCCATGGAATGAACGAACTGCTTTTTCGATTCCTTCATTGGTTGCTCCTTGTAATTTGCAAATCGCGACTGCGGCCAACACGTTTTCCACATTTTGAACGCCAGGTACTTGAATGGCTTCAATTGGCATTACGGCTTCCCCATTAAAGTAAATCGAAGTTTCATCCGTATAAGCGCCGTGTTCCAAGACCGATTTGCGGCTGAAAGGTACTAAGGTTGCTTTTGTATGGCCTTTAATAAACTCATATAATTCTGGGAAATCCGCATTGTAAACAAGGAAATCCTCTTCTGTTTGATTTTTAGTGATTTGTAATTTCGCTTTTACATACTCTTCGCGAGATCCATGATAGTCCAAATGCGCACTAAAGATATTCACGATACACGCTACTTTAGGTCGAAACGCTTCAATTCCCATTAATTGAAAACTTGATAATTCAGTGACATAAATATCTGTTTCTTTTGAATCTTCTGCCAGTTGCGATAAAGGGACTCCGATATTTCCGCAAGCAAAAGTTCTTCTTTCAGGGAAGGATTCATGTAGCATTAAGTTTGTTAATGTAGTTGTCGTGGTTTTTCCATTAGAACCTGTAATCCCAAGAACGGTTCCTTCCATGACACGTTGTGCAATTTCAATTTCAGTATAAACTGGTAACCCTTTATCAACAGCTTTGGCTACTAAAGGATTTGAATAAGGAATCCCTGGGTTTTTAACAACGAAATCCACGTCTCCATCAAGTAACTCTAGTGGATGCCCCCCAGAAACCACTTTAACCCCTTCAGCAACTAACCCTTGTGCGTCAACACTTTCTTCAAGTGGTGTTCGGTCGTTCACCGTCACATCTGCTCCTAAATGGTATAGCAATTTCGCTACATTCACTCCACTTTTAGCAAGTCCAATGACTAGTACTTTTTTATTTTCAAATGCATGTGTATTCCGCACAATGATTCCTCCAATTTTCTCTTTTTAATATGTATATGGAGAAAGGCTGGACAAAAATGGCCAGCTCTCCGTTAAAATATGTTAATTCTCTTAGAAAATAATTGCAACAATTAGCCCCGCAACGAAACCGACAGCACTAAAGACTGAAACGATTTTCACTTCTTTCCATCCACTCATTTCAAAATGGTGATGAATAGGACTCATTTTAAAAATTCGTTTTCCTGTTAGTTTAAATGACCCTACTTGCAGGATAACGCTAAGAGTTTCAAAAACGAAAATGATTCCAACAAGAAGTAAGGTCCATTCTTTATGAAGCATAATGGAAATAATTGCAAGTCCTGCTCCAAGAGCTAATGAACCGACATCACCCATGAATACTTTCGCCGGTTTCCAGTTGAATAATAAGAAGCCTGCTAATCCCCCTACTACACAGAAACAAAATACAGCAATTGAATTTTGACCTGCATGAGTTGCGATAATTCCGTAAGTTGCATATGCAATAATATTTGTTGAAGTGGCTAATCCATCTAAACCATCTGTTAAATTCACTGCATTTGAAAAACCTGCAATCCAAATAATTGTGAATAACGCAAAAACAATAATACTATTTACTTCTCCAAACAACGGAAGGTAAATAAGAGGTTGGTTTCCACTTAAAAGATACAGTGCCACAAAAATTGCAGCTCCCAATAATTGAAGAGCAAATTTTTCGTGACTCTTTAATCCTTCATTTTGTTTCTTAAACACTTTAATATAATCGTCAAGAAATCCGATAGAACCAAAGAAAGCAAAGCCGATAACTCCACTTAATAAAACAAAATTGAAATGACCAAAAACTGCCCCCATAATTAAACTAGATAAACTAATCATACAAAGAAAAACTAGTCCACCCATCGTTGGTGTTCCGCTTTTAGCTTTATGCCAAGATGGCCCTTCATCTAAAGTCGTTTGTCCTAACTGTTTCATTTTCATAAATTGAATAAAATGTGGTTCGGCAATTACCGTTGCTAGAAACGATAACCCGACTGCTAAAATGATTTCAATCATAATACTCTCCTTTTTCTACCCTAGTTCTTGTACCCTAATTTTTCAAGCGCTTGAACCACCGTCTCAACTTCATTGTAAGGAATATATTCTTCGCCAATCACTTGGTAAGGTTCAACACCTTTACCCGCAAATAACAAGATATCTCCTTCTTGTGCGAGTTCTAGGGCTCGTTCTATTGCTTGTTTTCTATCATCTACACATTCATATGGAGTATTTTCGTTTTTTCTACCTGATACGATTTCAGAGTAAATTTTTTCTAAAGACTCTTGTCTTGGATTGTCTGCCGTTAAAATCACATAATCCGATTTTTCAAAAGCAATCTCTCCAAGTTCTGGCCTCATACTTGAATCCCGATTTCCTCCACTATGTCCCATAATTGTGATTACACGATTTATTTTTACTTCTTCGAGCGTTGACAACACATTTTCTAACCCATCTGGGGTGTGAGCGAAGTCAATAATGACTTGGAATGGCTGGCCTTTTTGGATTAATTGCATTCGTCCACCTACACCAGGGAACTTGGCAATTTTTTCAATCGCCTTTCGTAAAGGAATTCCATTAACCATCGCTACTCCGAACGCCGCCAACACATTGTAAACATTAAATAATCCAATCATTGGAATCATTACTGGAAGTTTTTCACCATTCACGGTTACTACAAAAGTTGTCATCGCTCCATTGCTCTCAATTTCAGTAGCTCGAATATCTGCTTCTTCAGTAAAGCCATAGGAAATAATTTCCGCTGATGTAGAATATGCAAATTGCTCAAAATATTCCTGGTCACGATTTAGGATAGCTACCCGTGGCTTCTCGTTTTTAGAATGATTTCCTAATTGTGAGAATAGTAAGCTCTTAGCATGCGCATAATTTTCCATTGTTTTATGCAAATCTAAATGTTCATGCGTAAGGTTTGTAAACACTGCCACATTATAGTCAATCCCCCACACACGCCCCAATTGAAGAGCATGAGAAGAAACTTCCATAATACAGGTATCTCCACCAATTTCCTTAACCTTTTGCAATGTTTCATGCACGGTTAATATTTCTGGTGTTGTATTTCTTGTTTCAATACGTTCCTCACCAATTTTACGATACATCGTTCCAATCAATGCAGTTGGCTTTCCTAATTCTTCTAATAAATAGTCTACCATATGGGTTACAGTCGTTTTTCCATTTGTTCCTGTAACCCCAATCATATTTAAATTCTCTGAAGGATAACCATAGAAATGATTCGCAAAAAGCGTCATTACTCGAGTCACATCTTTTACATAAATCACAGGGGAATCCCCAACTTGTTCTTTAATCGGTTTGGAAGCAACAAATACATTAGCTCCTAACTCCTTTGCCTTCCCCGCAAAAAGATGACCGTCTACTGTTACACCTTCGATACAGAAAAACATTGTATTGGGCACAACTTTACGCGAATCTTGAGCTAATTTATCTACAACGATATTATCTAAAGAGCCTTCCACTCGTTTAATGACTAATAAATCCGCTAGTTCTTTCGCAAACATGTTCTTCCTCCTTCTTTTACTCAGAGAGTCTTGAATATTCTAAACTTCTCTTCATTAATGGATTGAAAATTTCTTTAAGAATTGTATTTACAGTTACAGCCACCCGAGGTTGTTTAACTGTAACATATAAAATATATTTTGGATCATTATAAGGAGCAAATCCAACTACAGAAAAAATATAGTTATTTCCATTTGAATAGTATTTACCTGTCTCTGGATTAATAAATTCAGCAGTCCCTGTCTTAGCTGCTATTTCTTCTCCGTCAATATTAAATTCATAAGCCGTCCCATTTTTCATTCGAGTTGCTTGATATAAATATTCGAGTGTTTTTTTAGCCGCCTCTGGTGAAATGACTTTTCCTAATGAGTTTACTGGATTTGGTGTTTCTTTATCAGTATTAGGGTCTGTAAAATGATCCACTAAACGTAATTTTTGCATTTGTCCACCATTAGCAATCGCAGTAAAAGCTTGCATCATTTGATACACCGTAACCGTAATCCCTTGTCCAAAACCAGTAGATAATTGTTGTAAGTAGGAATTAAATGGATTTGAACCAGATATTTCATTTGCAAATCCTGAATTAGTAGATTTACTAAATCCAAATGCTTCTAAATATTGTTTCCATTTTTCGACACCTATCTTTTGAATAACATGAACAAAGGCAACGTTACTAGAATGGGCTAAACCTTCTAAATAAGTGATATTTCCCCACCCTACTTTATTATAATCCCTAACTAAGTCCGTATAAATCTTTACACTTCCTGATTGATATCTTTCATTTGGATCAAAGACTCCTTCATTAATTGCTGCAGCTAAAGCTAAAACTTTCATGGTTGATCCAGGCTCATAAGCTTGGTCTGTTAGAAGGTTGTTCCACTGAACATCAATTCCCTCTTTCGTCGTAGAGTTATAAGTTGGGCGTTGTGTAGCCGCTACAATATTTCCACTTTTTGGATCCACTAGCATTGCAGTCATCTGAACAGGTTGATACTGCTTATCTGCCGCGCTGACTAAAGATTCTAGGTAAGTTTGAAGTCTCTTATCCAATGTTAAAGTAATATCTTTTCCGTCTTTTGGTTGTTTCGTTACTTTCTCAGTATCTGAAATCACATAGCCATTCCCATCAACCGTATATTCTACTTCTCCTGCCGTTCCGGTTAGTTGTTCATTATAAAGGCCTTCTAATCCAGTCTTTCCAACTAAAGAAATAGTCGTCTTGTGGTCAACTGTTTCCTCAACAGAATCCGTATATCCGATTAAATGAGAAGCAAAAATCCCATTTGGATAATATCTTGCTGGACTCTCTGAAAACTTAATTCCGGGAAGCTTCTCCGCTTCAATCTTATCTTTCACTTGAACCGAAAGATTTTTTCCAGCATTTCCAAATTCGACTTGAGAAACATCCTTCTGACTTAAAATCTTTACAATCTCCTCTTTAGAAAGAGAAATATGTTTCGACAACGCCTCGGCTGTTTTATTAATATCCGTTACATAATCTGGGGTTTCTGCATTTTTACTCCATTGATCGGTCAAGACTGCATAAATAGAATAATTCGTTGCATCTACCGCAATAGGACTTCCACTGGCATCATAGATGGTTCCACGTTTAGCCGCTAAAGTCCTTTTTTGATGAATTTTATCATTAATTTCTGCTCGTAAATCTACATTATGAATATTCCCTAAAACCATAATTCTAAAGAAACGTACAGAAAAAATGAGAAATAAGACACTAGCGAGTCCCAATAAAATAAAGCTCGCTCGACGCCTATTTCTCGCAATGTTATTGTTATTCGTTTTTTTCATCGTCCAACATTCCTAACATTATCTTCATTCATCTTCAAGCCTTGTTCATTTGCGATACGATTGACACGGTCGTATTGAGACAATTCTTGTGTTGATTGAAGTAAAGTATTATTTTCACGTTGAATAAGTGTTGTTTGTGATTCAATGTCCTGTAATTGTCTATTTTTATTAGCAACAATCATGCTAGCGACAATTGTCATTGTTGCTAAGAACGCTAAAACCACTCCTGAAAGAATTAAAACTTGCATTAAGTTTGCTTTTTGTTTTTCTTCAGGAATTGAAGTAACCTCTTGCCCCTTACGAACTAGAGGCGTTTGCTTAGGTACGCTCACATTCAACGTGTCTACATATTTTTCTGCTAATGCCACTAGTAATCCCTTCTTTCTAAATTATCCTTTAATTTTCTCAATGACTCTTAACTTCGCACTTTGCGAACGAGAGTTTTCTGTTATTTCTTCTAAACTTGGTAAAATTGGTTTTTTATTCACCAATTGAAACGGAGCTTTTTCTTCTTCCGTTGGTAAAATCGGTAAGTTCTTCGGAGTTTTTTCAACCGTACTTTGTTGTTTAAACATTGTTTTCACGATTCGATCTTCCAATGAGTGGAAAGAGATAACACTAATTCTTCCGCCAACTGAAACTACTTCGAATGCTTGCTCCAAGGAATCTTCTATCGCTGCTAATTCATCATTCACAGCAATACGAATCGCTTGGAAAATTCTTTTTGCAGGATGTCCGCCTTTTCTTCTTGCAGCAGCAGGAATACTATCGCGAATGATATCCACTAATTCTCCGGTTGTTTCAATTCTGTGTTGAGCACGAATACGTTCAATATTACGCGCAATTTGTTTCGAGAACTTCTCTTCTCCATAACGATAGAAGATACGAACTAATTCGTCATAGCTCCATTCATTTACAATCTCTTCTGCCGTTAACGGAGCACTTTGGTCCATTCGCATATCGAGCTTTGCATTTTGATGATAACTAAATCCTCTTTCAATCTGATCAAGTTGTGGTGAAGACACTCCTAAATCGTATAGAATTCCGTCCACTTTAGAAACACCTAGTTTCCCAAGTTCTTTCTTTAACTGACGGAAGTTCGCGTGAATAAAAGTTACTTTTCCTTCTTCTACTTCTTTAGCAAGACGAGCCTTTGCATGTTGAATGGCTTGCATATCTTGATCAAAGCAATAAAGATGCCCTGTCGTTAATTGGCTAAGTAAGTATTGACTATGTCCCGCACCACCCAGTGTACAGTCTACGTAGATTCCGTCTGGCTTAATGGATAATGCATCTACCGTTTCATGTAGCAATACAGTGATATGTTTAAACATGGTCCCTTCCCTTTCTAAAAGCCAAAATCAATCATATTTTCGGCCAATTCTTCAAAATTCTCTTCTGTTTCAGCAATATATTCTTGCCAACGTTCTTCATTCCAAATCTCAATACGATCATTGTTTCCAATCACACGACAATTCTTTTCTAATCCCGCATACGCGCGTAACGTTTGAGAGATATTCACACGACCTTGCTTGTCAAATTCTACTTCAATCGCAGCAGAGTTCATAAAACGTGTAAAGGCACGTGCATCTTTTTTGGACTGTGGTAAGTCTCTTAATTTATTTTGGATGAGCTCCCATTGTTCCAGAGGATAACCGTATAAACAGCCATCAAGTCCACGTGTCACGATAAAGGTGAATCCTAAATCTTCACGAAATTTAGCTGGCACGATCATACGTCCTTTTGCATCAATTGTATGTTGATATTCACCGATTAACATGCAGACTCCTCCATTCCAATAATATAGTAACCATAGTTTACCACAATCCACCACTTTTCACCACTTTTTTACTAAAAAAGTTTAAAAAAAGTTTTTTCTCCCCCTATAGGCTGTTTTAATGCACAAAAAAAGCTCTTTACACTTTCCGCGTAAAGAGCTTAGAACTATTGATTTTATGCAATTATTTAAAGAATCTTCCCACTTGTACTAATAAGACAAGCAATCCAAAAAATAAAAACGAAATGGAAAATAGTTGGTGGAGGAAAGGTCTAAGAACTAGTTTCCCTCTTTTTAACTTGAAATATAATAATGCTAACCCAATAAGAGCAAAGCCTAATGTAGCATAACTAAACCAAGAATAACCATAGGCATTTACACTAGTGGTATGTAATACCAACAATAGCATTGGTGTCATAATTTCACGAATAGTTATGAAGCGAGTCTCATTATAGAAGATTCGATTTCCAAAAACGACCGTGAAGCCCACAAAACTTAAAATAAATACTAACCATAGTACGATTTCAAAAAATAACATTGACTCACCTCCATCACTACTAGTTTACAATAGATTTCTTAAAACTCATAATATTTTTAAATGTATCAAAAATGATACAAATCATTTTTGGTACATTTTGCTTCTTAACTATAAAAAGAAAGGTTCTATAATTTTTAGGGTTGATGGAATTT
>NZ_KV790845.1:0-43427 GCF_001807725.1 Granulicatella sp. HMSC31F03
AAGGGGTCGTAGGTTCGAATCCTGTATTCCCGATAATTATGAAGAAAAGAAGCTAGACAAATGTCTAGCTTCTTTTTTGTTTTAAAGGCAATTTAATTGGCAATGAGGGAAAACTTTTGTATAATTAAAGTCAAATATAGTCAAGGTTAAAGGAGGAAGATGAATGCAAAATCAGAATCAAAATATGTCCGATTTGATAGAAAGTTATTTAAAAAATGTATTGCTTTCGAATGAAACAGTAGAAATCAGACGCAGTGAGATTGCAGATCAATTCAATTGCGTTCCTTCTCAAATTAATTACGTGATTAATACTCGTTTTACCATCCAACAAGGGTATGTCGTAGAAAGTAAGCGAGGTGGCGGTGGATATATCCGCATAATGAAAGTCAATTTAGTAGATGAAATGGATGTTCTAAACACTTTAGGAGATTTAATTCCGCCTCAATTATCAGTACGAGAAGCAAATCATTTATTACAAAATTTATATGAGAACGAATTAATATCAAAACGTGAAGCCCAAATGATGGCTTTGATGATGGAAAAGGACACGTTTCCAGTTTCTGTTAAAAATGGAGATGAAATTCGTAGTAATATGATGAAAAAATTAATCGATAACTTGAAGTATCGTTAGAAACAGAAAGGATAAAGTCCATGAGTGAAATTTTTACACCAAAAGCAAAAAGTGCGATGGTTTTAGCTGCTAGAGAAGCTATTTTATTTAAGCATCAGGCTGTCGGGACAGAGCATTTATTATTAGGATTAATCTTAGAACAAGAAGGGATTGCTGGACATGTACTACGTGCGGCAGGTCTCACAGCAGAAATCGTTCGTACGGAAATCGAATCACTGACAGGATATGGCTCAAACCGTAAACAGATGGATCCTTATTTAATGCCTTATTCTCCTAGAGCTAAAAAGGTGATTTTATCTGCTACAGATGAAGCAAAACGCCTCGAAGTGCCACAAGTAGGAACAGAACACTTATTATTAGCCTTATTACGTGAAGAAGTATTAGCAACGAAGATTCTTCGTGATAACCAAGTTGACCCTCAAGAATTAATGAAAGAAATCTACGGGAAAATAGGAATTCAACCTGCTAGTTCTGGAGCTGCTAAAAGAAAAGCCCGCCAAGAATCTAGCCAAGAGGGAACCCCTACATTAAACAGCTTAGCGCGTGACTTAACTGAATTAGCCCGTCAAGGAAAGATTGACCCAGTGGTTGGTCGTGAAGAGGAAGTACGCCGCATTATCCAAATCATTAGCCGTCGTACAAAAAATAACCCTGTCCTCGTTGGGGAACCAGGTGTTGGTAAGACAGCTATTGTTGAAGGCTTAGCTCAACGAATGGTCTCTGGAGAAGTTCCTGAAGAAATTGCTGAGAAGCGTTTAATGATGTTAGATATGGGTGCAGTCGTTGCAGGAACAAAATATCGTGGTGAATTCGAAGAGCGCATGAAGAAAATTTTGGATGAAGTATACCGCGAACAAGATGTGATTCTCTTTATTGATGAGTTGCATACGTTGATTGGTGCCGGTGGAGCGGAAGGTTCGATTGATGCTTCTAATATTCTAAAGCCTGCCCTTGCTCGTGGTGAAATCCAAGTTATTGGGGCGACAACTTTAGATGAGTATCAAAAATATATTGAAAAAGATGCAGCTTTAGAACGTCGTTTTGCCTCTGTTCATGTCAACGAACCTAGCGCAGATGACACTGTTGAAATTTTAAAAGGCCTTCGCAAACGTTATGAAGACCACCACCGTGTGGAAATCACAGACGCAGCGATTGAAGCAGCGGTACAATTATCGGTTCGTTATATTACATCTCGTAAATTACCAGATAAAGCCATCGACTTGATGGACGAAACAGCTGCAAAAGCCCGTCTGGACCGCAGTGGTAAACACTCACCACTTCAAAAACTCGAAGTAGAAGTGGCAGAACTCGCAGTGAAGAAAGACGAAGCGATTCGTGAACAAAAATTCGAAGAAGCAGCTCGTTTACGCAAGAAAGAACAAGCCAAACGCGACAAGCTTGAAAAACTTCGTCAAAAAGTAGAAATCGAAGCGAAACAAGAATTCGTTGCGGCCATTACTGAAGAAGATATCGCAGAAGTGGTATCCCAATGGACTGGTATTCCATTAAAACAAATGGAGAAAAAAGAAAGTGAACGTCTCGTGCATCTTGAAAAAGAATTGCATCAACGCGTGATTGGACAAGAAGAAGCTGTATCAGCAGTGGCTCGTTCCATTCGCCGTGCGCGTAGTGGGTTGAAAGATCCAAGACGTCCAATCGGTTCATTCTTATTCCTTGGACCTACAGGGGTTGGTAAGACAGAGCTAGCCAAAACTTTAGCGGAAGCAATGTTTGGCGACCAAGACGCACTTGTTCGTATCGATATGTCTGAGTATATGGAGAAACACGCGGTTAGCCGTTTAGTGGGTTCACCTCCAGGATACGTTGGATTCGATGAAGGGGGACAATTAACAGAGAAAATTCGCAACAAACCTTACTCTGTGATTCTCTTAGATGAAATTGAAAAAGCCCACCCAGATGTGTTTAATATTTTATTACAAGTCTTAGATGATGGACATTTGACTGATTCAAAAGGACGTAAAGTCGACTTCAGAAATACGATTCTCATCATGACATCAAATCTTGGGGCAACAGCTCTCAGAGATGAAAAATCAGTTGGTTTCGGCGCGAAAACCATCCAACATGACCATGCTGCAATGGAAAAACGTATCCGTGAAGAGTTGAAGAATGCGTTCCGTCCAGAACTATTAAACCGTATCGACGAAATTATCGTCTTCCATAAATTAACGAAACCGGAATTACGTCAAATCGTTCAATTGATGACAAAAGATATTAAGACACGTCTTGCGGAACTCAATATCGAATTGAAATTCACTTCAGGTGTGATTGATTTAATTGCAGAAGAAGGATTCGACCCAGAATACGGGGCACGCCCAATTCGTCGTGCAATTCAAAAGAAAATCGAAGACCCACTAAGTGAAGCACTCCTCAGCGGAGAAATTCGCTTCGGCCAAAAAGTGACAATCGGTTCTCAAAAAGGGAAAGTGACGATTAAAGAAACAAAAGTCGCTCCTAAAAAAGAAGCTGTAAAAGTTTAATATTATAATGAAAACAGCCACTTCTATGCTATATAGAAGTGGCTGTTTTTTTAGTAACTTTGTTTTTGTAAGAGTAAGTGACAGAGCGTAAGGTCGTTCATGTCCTTGACGTTGAGCCCAGTTTGTTCTGCAAAACGATCGATGCGATACTGCAAGGTATTCCGATGTAAGAACAATTTTTTACTAGCTTTTGAGACATTTCCATGGGCATCCCAAAGTGCTTCAACGACCTCTTTTACTTCTTCTACGTTTAAAAGAAGGAGTAGTTCATCCGCAATCGGGGCAATATCCACCAGTCCATTGGCGATTCCCCATAGGAGAACAGGAGAAAACTCGAGGCAAGAACGTTTGTGAGAATGTAATAAATATTCAACAAATAGAGCTTTCTCGGCTTGGTATAGTAAGGGTGTATTCGTATTGGTCGCCCAGCGGTTCCCAATAAAGATTTGTAGCTCTACCGCAAAGTCGTCTTCAATAGCGGATTTTACTTCAAAAAGAGTGCTAGCAAGAGCGGTTGAGACTCCCGGATTCACGACCAGCGTGTAATGATGGCGGAAATTTTTGAAGATAGCAAGCGCCCCAACGGTTAGGTTCTCGACGAATTCTAACCAGTCTTTTTCGTGAAAGACACCTTCCTGTTTTGGAAAGACGGCTAAATGCACGCTTTGAATATATGCGATCTCGCTTGGAAGAGCCCCTTTTCCTTCCAAGTAGGCAAGCCAAGGATGCGTTGGAGCAGTTGCTTTTGTCGGTTGTGTAGTTAATGTTTGAATGAGGAATCGTTCACGTTCTGATAAACTTTCTTCTAAGAGAAAAATCGTTTCGCCGTTCAACTGTACAGGAACAGTATTTTGAGTCGATTCTCCAAGAAGGGCATCTGGGAACAATTCTTTCCAAGTCTTTTTCATAAGAACTCCTTTTTGAACAGTGTTTGCCCTTTAAGTATACACGTTGTTTGGGGGAGAATAAAGGTACTTACACTATGAATTTTTAGAAAAATTGGGTAGAATAAAATATATAGTGAAAATAAGGGGGATCCAAAATGTCAACAGAATGGTCATTAAAAGAAATCTATCCTTCATTTGAAAGTGAAGAGTTTAAACGTGATTTTGAACGTTTTTCAAACTTTAGAGAGGTATTCAACGGCTTAACGCTCGAAGATAACTTAGAGTCTATCAAAGCGGCAATTGCGGCACTAGAAGAGTTTAGTGTATTAAGTAGTCGTCTTGGGAACTACATTAATTTAACATTAACTGCTAACACGACAGACGAAACAGCGAATAAATACCGTACTTTATTCGGAAATGCGTATGCTGCGTTAAACAGTGCGTATACAAAAGTCTACAAATTTATTGGAAGCGTGGAAACAGATATCACATCCGACGAAAATCTAAAAGACTACGAATTCTACTTTGCAGAAGCAAAACAACAATACAAACATCTATTATCAGATGAATTAGAAGATGTGATCGCGAAATTCTCTATCAGCGGTGGAGACGGTTGGGAACAACTTTTCGAAGCGATGACTTCAGGCGTTGAAGGCGAATTTAAAGGCGAAAAAGTAACGCTTAGCGAAATTCGTAATATGGCGTATGATGCTGATGCAGCGGTTCGTAAAGAAGCGTACGAAACAGAGTTGAAAATGTACGATACCATCAAAGAACCAATCGCATTTGCCTTAAACAATATTAAACAACAAGTATTAACAGAAACAAGCTTACGTGGATTCGAATCTCCACTAGCGCAAACATTAGAAGCATCTCGTATGTCTCGTAAAACATTGGATGCGCTTCTTGAAGCGATTCGCGAATATTTACCACAATTCCGCGCTTACTTAAAACATAAAGCAGCACTCTTAGGTCATGAAAATGGATTACCATTCTACGACTTATTTGCACCAATCGGAGAAAGCTCACGTCGTTTCACAATCGAAGAGTCTAAAGAATTCTTATTAGAAAACTTCAAAGGCTTCTCGGAAGATTTAGCCGAGATGACAAAAGAAGCTTACGAAAACAACTACATCGACTTCTTACCACGTAAAGGAAAAGTGGGAGGCGCGTTCTGTAGCAACCTGCCATTCATCAAACAATCACGTATCTTAACAAACTTCTCTGGTTCATTAAGCGACGTTGTAACAATTGCGCACGAATTAGGACATGCATACCACGGTTTACACATCGAAAACCACCGTGTATTAAACCAAGAGTACTCAATGCCTGTTGCTGAAACTGCGTCAACGTTCAATGAAAATATCGTGATGAATACAGTGATTAGACAAGCGAGCGATGCTGAAAAAGTAGCCTTACTTGAATCACAATTACAAGATACAACACAAATCATCGTGGACATCTACTCACGTTACTTATTCGAATCAGCAGTATTTGAAAACCGTGAAAAGAGCTTCATGTTCTCGAAAGATTTAGAAAAATTAATGTTGGATGCGCAAAAAGAAGCATACGGCGACGGATTAGATCCAGACGCAATGCATCCATATATGTGGGCTTGCAAACCGCACTACTACAGCAGCGGCTTAAGCTTCTACAACTTCCCATACGCATTCGGAGGATTGTTCTCTAAAGGTTTATATGCCATCTATCAAGAGCAACCTGAAGGATTCGTTGAGAAATATCAAGAGTTATTGCGTGCGACAACAGTAACTTCTGCGGAAGATACTGCGAAGGTGTTGGGTGTAGATGTAGAAGATAGCGCATTTTGGAAGAAAGCATTGGCGCAAGTTGCCGACAACATCGAGCAGTTCATTGCTTTAACTACGGTGAAATAAAAACAGAATATCTGACAGATTCATCCATCTTTTGATGGGATGGATAAACCTTCGAGCATCAGTTGGATGATTGAAAGAGTCATAGTGGGATACCGGCTCGTGCCTGTAGTCACTCACCTTTGAAGCCTCAAAGAGGGAGTAAGGAATCAATTCCTAACTCCCTCTTATTCGT
The DNA here is from genome assembly GCF_001807725.1 of Granulicatella sp. HMSC31F03. Classification (NCBI taxonomy): domain Bacteria; kingdom Bacillati; phylum Bacillota; class Bacilli; order Lactobacillales; family Carnobacteriaceae; genus Granulicatella; species Granulicatella sp. HMSC31F03. The sequence continues at coordinate 6,084 of NZ_KV790845.1, forward strand.
TTCAATACGATTTCCCACTATTCTTTCAATCCACTGATGCTCTTTTTGTTTATCCATAGTGCTCTACAATTGGAGCAGCCAGATATTCTGTTTATTTTTGTTAAAACAACTCACGTAAAAGACACTGGTGCTTCCAATGTACTTCGAGCCCTTTCGGAACTCTTCATAGCAATCATTATAGCTGTATCGGGCTGAGTCTTACGTCTCAGCTCCTATCGAGCCTCAAATTGACTCTAGGAAATAAATTTCCAGAGTCACTAATTCGCATCGATTACACTCGCTATGATGATTGCTATAGAATCCGAAGGACTCTTTCGTACTTTTATGGAGTTTGTTTTTGTTTTATTCCTGCGAGTTTGTAGGGCTTCGCAAGATATTTTTATGCTTTCCTTTTTTGATGGACTGCTGCGATGTTATCGGCAATGCTTAGGAAGGGAACGCATTGTCACTGAGAGTTACTTGAAGGGAGGAGAAGAGACCTCAATAGTGGTGGGGACTTCGTTAGAGGAAGGGGCCACGTTTTATTGCCGAATCCGAAGGGCTCTTTCATTCTTTTTAAGAATATTCTATCCTAGTTGTGAATTTCCATGATTTGTATGCTAGTAATAAAATCAATAAAGATTCTATTCTGTTTGACACTAATGATAAAAATATTTATAATAAGTATACTTATTATAAGGAGGAAGAATTATGGAATTTAGTTTTAGCTTAAAAATCCAAACAACTAAAGAAGAGGCTTGGGAGTACTATGCCAATATTGAAAAATGGTATACTTGGGAGGAAGATTTAAAAAATATTACTTTAAAAGGTAATTTTGAAACAGGTTCAAAAGGAATTATGGAGCTTGAAGGCATGCCTCCAATGGAATACGAACTTACTCATGTAAAAGTATTTGAAGAATTTTGGGATAAAACGGCTACTCCATTTGGGGATATACTTTTTGGACATCAAATTATCGATAATAATGATGGGAGTGTAATTATAAAACATTCTGTAAGCTTAGATAGTGAAGATATCCAACACTTGGAATTTTTAAAACAAGTTTTTTCAGATGTTCCAGACTCTATCTTTATTCTAAAAAAATACTTAGAAAGTTAAGGTGATCTTTGATTGTTTACATCAAAATATAAGAATGATTCTGAGAAATCGACCGGTTTGCTATTTATGAGAGCCTATAATAAATGGCATTTTGTGATTAAACAAGAACTAAAAAAAATTAACCTAACACATCCTCAGTTTGTAGTCTTAGCTGCACTTGCTTATTTACTGCAAACTGAAAATGAGGTTACTCAAGTAATGATTTCTAAACTTTCGGGAATAGATGTTATGACGGTGTCTCAAATTTTAAGTTTGTTGGAAAAAAAGGATTTTGTAAAAAGACAAGAACATTCCAGAGATACTAGAGCAAAAGCCGTTATTTTGAATGAAAAAGCTGAATTAATATTAAAAGAAGCAGTACCTAAAATTGAACATATTGACGAAATGTTCTTTGGAAAATTAGGGAATGATGAGGATACTTTTAAGTATTATCTTGGAAGATTGAATGAGGAATAAAAAAACACCGGTTTAGCCGGTGTTTTTTTGTAAATGAAATATATAGGAATATCGTCTCCATTAAAGAGTTTTAAGCCTGTTTTCTTCGTTTGAAGAATTTGTAGATAAGGAATAACAATTGGTGAAATAAAGCAATTGCGAAGATACTTAAGAGGCCTTCATGATTTAGGAGGAATTCTTTTTTTGAAATATCAAAAGTTCCAACTAAGAAAGCAAGTAGCGTAGAGAGGCTTAAAGCTATTGATTTTTTCCACTCAAGGAGGTTCGTGTTCTTAACTGCCATTTTAAAAAGTGGAAACAGATAAATTCCAGATAGCAAAATACAACCAACAAGCGATTGGAAATCAAATCGGAATATCCCGCCTTTTGGAGCTTCGCTAATGACATCCATGTATTTAGCCCAGATAAAAATAACTCCCCAAAGCAATCCGTATAAGCTATTCATTAAGATGAGTTTTTTGAAAGAAGAATTCATAATAAGCTCCTTTTGGTAATTGATTTTCTGTTAGTATAATTCAAATTTTTTATTTATCGATTAAAACTCGATTCTTTTAGGAATTTTTTAAACAGTTATAATTAGAGTTAAAAGTTTAAGATTGAAGATTTTCCTCACAAAGTGGTTGACAGAAGCAAGGTAGGGTAGTATATTGTAAAACGTAATAAATACGATTTAGAATATTTTTTGGGGGGAATTCAATGAAATTACTGAAGAAATCACTCTTTATTGGAAGTGCTAGTATCGCTTTATTAGGCGGATTTGTTTGGGTGAATCAACAAGGCGCTATGAAACAAGAAGAACCAGTTACAGAGGATACAACAAAAGAAGAAATCGATAAGGAAAAAATGGCCAAATACGAGAAAGCGGCTGAAGAAATTAAAAAGAATAAACCTAAAACTATCGTGGGTGAAGTTTTTACGAATGGATATCTTAAAAAACACGGAGATCACTATCATTTCGTCTATGGAGAAGTTCCAAAAGATGCTATTTTCGAGCATAAAAACGGGAAGACACCTTATCCATTGAATTCTACCGAGGACCATTATACTTTTGATTTCAAAGATGTTGTTGAGGAGAATGAGCTTGGTTATGTGGTGAGACACGGAGACCATTACCACTTTATTTATAAGAGTCAATTAAATCAAACCGCGCATTCGTTTTCTTCACCAGGTCTAGTTCAATCCAATTTTGGAGGAACAACCGGAGCATTCCTGTCAACACCTCCTTCAAGTTCTAGAGAGGAGAATCAAACACCTGACACCTCTTCAAGTGAAAAACAATTTCCAGGAATTCATTATCCTACGAGCGATGGATTTTTATTTGATGGAAATCATATTATCGGAAAAACAAGCAGATATTTATTAGTAGCTCATAATGGTAGTTTAAAAGATGTTCATGTCATTCCGTATGAGCAACTCGTAAATAGTCAATGGGAATATTTGATTCCTAAAGAAAACCTAGAAGAAGCCAGAGCGCGGTATTATGGTCGAAAGGTTGAGGAAGCACCCGAGACTAACGAACCAAATACTACGCAGGAACCGACTCCTTCTGAAAATACGACTCAGGAGAATAAAGCGGAAAAAGAGTTAGAGAGAAAAATCGAGGAAAAAATTGCTCGAATTATGAAAGAATATGGGGTTAAACGAGACCAAATTGTGGTTGATAAGGAAAAGAACTCCATTATTTATCCTCATGGAGATCATCATCATGCAGAACCGATTGATGAGAGTAAACCGTTTAGTGGCGGGCATTCTCATCATAATTATGAAACCTCTAAACCAGAAGATGGAGTAGCCAAAAAACGGAATAATAAAGTGTATACTGGTGCGGAATTAGAAGAAGCAATTGCACTGTTGAAAGCAAGCACCTTTAACAACCAGGCTTTTACTTTAGCCAATGGGCAAAAGCGTGTTTCATTCACATTTGCTCCGGGAATCGACGAGAAATTAGGAACGAATATGATTGTGAAACTCACGACTCCAGACGGTCATCAATTAGAGAAACTATCTGGTCGAGTGTTTGGGGACGGAGTTGGAAATATTGCGAACTTTGAACTTCTTAAATCGTATCTTCCAGGAGAAACATTTAAATATAGTATCACTTCAAAAGATTATCCAGAAGTTCATTATGAAGGGATATTCACAGTGACCGCATCTCTTGCTTATGAAATGGCTAGTCATACTGTTTTCTATCCGTTTTATGCCGGGGACACTCATCTCAGATTGAAACCACAGTATAAGATTCCGGGAGGAACAGAAGCATTGGTACGTGTCTTTGATGAATTCCACGGGACACCATATTTGGAAAATAATTATAAAGTAGGGGAAATTCAGTTGCCGATTCCTGAAGCCTATAAAGGAGTCACTTCTACTCCGGGGAATGTCATTCGTGTGACCTTTATGGCGAACCCTTACGAAGAAAATGAATCGTATTATGTGGTTGAAGTCCCTGTCTTAGATCCAAAACAAAAGACGGAAGAACCGGGAGTGCTCAAACAATTCCAAGAGCATGCGCAAAAAGACGCAGAAAATACGAAACCAACCACAGCAACTGCAGGGGAAAAGGAACAAGGAGAAAAAGAAAACCAACCAGAAGAGACGCCTCAGAGCACTTCAGAAGAACAAAAGGAAACAACGAAAGAAGAGAAACCTTCAGACTCAACTTCTAAGCCAAGCACTTCGCAATCCCAATCTGAAACTCCATCGACTCCAAAGCCTCATGAAAATGAAGGAAGTGAGCCAAGTTTAGATTCAGGAGAGAATGATGAGCCTGCAGTGGACCCTGTCCAAGAAAAACTTGCTAAGTTTGCAGCTGGTTATGGCGTAGGATTAGATAGTTTAGTCTTTAATATGGATGGCACAGCGGAATTGCGCTTGCCGGACGGTAGGTCCATTCCAATCAATATGGCAGATTTTACTAAATAAGAGGATATAAGAAAAAGACGGTAGAGATACCGTCTTTTTTGATGGAAGCAAAATATAAATGATATTGTTGCTTTTTTATTAAATCGTATTGCATCCGTTTCTTAAGAGGAGTACGATAAGAATATTAAGGTTAAAGGAGATGAAGTTATGTTTACGTTAACGAAGGAATTGACGAAACAATATAAAGAAAGTTTTCAAAGTAAGCCAGAGCGTATCGTGGCGCAAAATGCTGCGGTGAAGAATGGCTTGAAAGGTGCTAGTGAAACAGTCGCCTCTGTTGTGGAAAATCAGCCGGTGTATTCGATTGATTTGGAGCACGGAAAAGTAGCCAATCAAAAGGCTTCTGGTCGTTGCTGGATGTTTGCGGCGCTCAATACGTTCCGCCACAGACTTTTTAATAACTTCAAGCTCGAAGAATTTGAACTCTCACAAAGCTATACATTCTTCTGGGATAAATACGAAAAGGCCAATTATTTCCATGAAAATATTTTAAAAACAGCGGGCGAACCTGTGACAAGCCGCAATGTAGCCTTCCTTTTACAAACCCCTCAACAAGACGGTGGGCAATGGGATATGATCGTGTCTATCTTCAAGAAATATGGGGTTGTGCCAAAGAGTGTGATGCCGGAAAGTTTTTCAAGCTCGGCTTCAAGCGATTTGAACAAATACTTAAATAAAAAACTTCGACAAGATGCAAAAGTGCTCCGTGACTTAGTGGCAAGAGGTGCTAGCGAAGCGGAAATCAACGAAACGCGTAAACAATTAATGCAAGAAGTGTATGACTTACTTAGCGTGACTCTTGGAACTCCACCAGAAACATTCGATTTCGAATATCGTGATAAAGACAAGGAATTCCACCGTCACTTGAATTTGACACCACAAAGCTTCTTCGAGCAATTCATGGGCTTAAACTTGGACGATTATGTGTCTATCATCAATTCACCGACAGCGGACAAACCATTCAACCGTTCCTACACTGTTGATATGCTTGGAAATGTCGTTGGCAACCAAGTGCGCTACTTGAACCTTGATATGGCAACCTTCAAAGAGTTAGCGATTCGCCAATTAGAACAAGGGGAATCTGTATGGTTCGGTTGCGATGTCGGTCAATCTTCAAACCGTGGTAACGGTCGTCTTGCGCTGAATAACTTTGACCTTAAAGGTTTAACGGGAATCGATTATTCACTCACAAAAGGCGAACGTCTTGAATATGGCGACAGCTTAATGACGCACGCGATGGTATTAACAGGGGTGAACCTTGTCGATGGCAAACCAAACCGCTGGAAAGTGGAAAACAGTTGGGGTGAAGAATCTGGGGTTGAAGGGTTCTGGATGATGAGCGATGCGTGGATGGATGAGTATACGTATCAGATTGTTATCAGAAAAGACTTGCTTACAAAAGAGCAACTCGACGCTTTCAACAGCGAACCAATTGTATTAGCACCATGGGATCCAATGGGGTCCTTAGCCTAATCTTGTAAAAAACAAAATAAGTCCTCTGGACATCTTCATAGTGGTGACAGTAAAGGCACCGGATTGAGCCGAAGTCTCAATTCCTAGCAAGCTTCAAACCGAGGGTAAGTGATGAATCACGAACCCTCGGTAATTCACATTGCTTGCATCTCTTTACTGTTCCCACTATAGAGTCCAGAGGATTTTTGTTTTTTAGTTTTAGGTAATAGAATCCGTGCTTCCTAGAGCCAAATCAATTGGTTGTGAAAAGTCGAGTTGTCTTTCACTTTTTATGGCTAGGGGTGCTGAATACAGCTTTCTAAAATTAACATATTTGTTAATTAACATATATGTTAATTTTGGAAATGTAGGCAATAAAAAAGGTGGGTAAAGGGCTGGGCCTTTATCCACCTTTTTAAATTTTAATGGCTATTCGCTGCGGAGCGATTCGACTGGGTCTTTCTTCGCTGCAATGCGTGAAGGGATGAGACCAGCTAAGACTGTAAGAACGATAGAAATGAGAATTAGGATAAGAGCGGCATCCCATGGTAATTGTGCAACGCCATCGACCTTGGTTGTTTGAGCAACAATCGCATTAATAGGGAAAGTCGCAAGGAGCGTAATCGCGATACCGAGTACTCCGGAAATAAATCCTTCGATAGCAGTTTCTGCGGTAAAAATGCGACGGATATCTTTCTTGGAAGCCCCCATTGCACGTAGGATTCCGATTTCTTTTGTACGTTCAAGAACCGAGATGTACGTGATAATCGCAATCATAATCGATGATACGATAAGCGAGATAGCTACGAAACCAACAAGTACGGTTGTAATCACGCCCACCATTGTTGTAATGGATGACATGATGGTTTGAATATCGTCGGAGTAGGCGAGCACTTTATCGTCTTCGCCGGCATCTTTTTTGGCCGTGTTATAGGCGTTGATGAAGTCCTTCAACTCTTGTTTTTGTTGGAACGAAGAGGTGTAGAACTCGATGGCAGCCGGTTTGGATTTGTCGATAACCCCCAATTTTGCCAAGTTTTCTTCGTAAGTGGCAGCCAAGTTGTCGTTGTATTGTTGGACGTATTGCGCTTGTTGTTCAGGCGTCATTTTTGCCAATTGAATTTTTTCTTCTTCGGTTAAATCAGCCGAATTGAATGGTTTTGGATCTTTGGCAAATTCTTTTCCAGTAAATACGTTGATGGTTGGATTGGCTTCTTGCTCCTTCACGATGTCACTATTTTGAATTTGCTCAGAAGTGTAATCGATAAGGGCGCTTGTATAGGCCACACCACCAGAAGGAGAGTTCACACTAGATCTTGTGCCTTCTTTTTGACGAAGAACACCGACGATTTTAAGCTCAAGGCCATTCTCGATTTGTGTCTTCATATACGATTTGTCGTCAATTTTATTAATCCATTGGTTGTTCTCCTTAACGAATCGGCTCGTGTTGACAACGGCTTTGAATGTTTTTCCGATGAAATCACTATATTGATATGTTTGAGAACCTAATTCATCTAGTTTTTTTGCATCGTTTAATTCGCTAGGATCTTTGATACGTAAACTATAGAGTAACAAATCACTAATTTCGTTATTCTCATCGGCAATCAGAACGATTTCTGATTTATCTGTTGGCAAACGTCCTTCCAAAACATCGTACTGACTTTCTAACATGTTCGTATCACTCGAAAGTTCACTCCAATAGTCAATATTATGCAAGTAGCCTTTCATTGTTTGGTTAGAAGTTTCGACTTCATCTGCAAGAGTGGAAGGAAGGATACTTTTTGGGCCGTTGGAAGTATCGCTTTCATAAATGTAAGGTTGTAAATTGTATTGATAACGAACATCTTTTGTAAGAGCTTCGACTTGAGAAGCATTCTCTTCCAAATATTTTTTAAAAGAAGCTAAATCATTTTTACCAATTTGTTTTTTTAATAATTTTGTAAGGACAGTATTAACGCCAAGCTCATTATTGTCTTTATAAGGCTTTTCGCTTAAGTCCGGAGAGGTCGCTAGCAGATTACTTTGGTTCTGCTCGCTAATCGTCAGCGGAAGAGAGACGAGGGTATCTTCTTGCACCTTCTTCACGTAGTCGCTCACCCCATTCGAGAGCGCTAGGATAAGGGCAATCCCGATAATCCCGATGGAACCAGCAAAGGCAGTCAGGAAGGTACGGCCTTTCTTCGTCAATAAGTTATTAAACGAAAGAGCAAGAGCCGTCATAAAGTTCATTTTCGTCTTCGTGAACTGAATGTCGCCTTGTGTTTTCTCTTCTGTTGGTTCGTATGGATTCGAATCGCTCAAGATGTTTCCATCTAATACTTGTACGATACGTGTGGAGTAGGTCTTTGCAAGTTCTGGGTTATGCGTCACCATGATAACCAGACGTTCCTTGGCGATGTCTTTTAATAACTCCATGATTTGAACTGAAGTCTCGGAATCGAGCGCTCCTGTAGGTTCGTCAGCTAAAACGACTTTTGGATTATTCACAAGGGCACGCGCAATCGCGATTCGTTGCATTTGTCCCTCAGACATCTGACTTGGTTTCTTATATAAATGGTCTTTTAGGCCAACTCGTTCGAGCGCTTCGATGGCACGTTTTTTGCGTTCAGCTTTTGAAACACCAGAGAGCGTCATCGCAATCTCGACGTTAGAGAGTGCCGTTTGGTGGCCGATGAGATTATACGATTGGAAAACAAATCCGATCGTGTGGTTTCTGTAACTATCCCAATCGCGGTCTTTAAATTGCTTTGTTGATTTTCCTTGGATGAGTAAATCACCAGACGTGTATTGGTCGAGTCCACCGATGATATTTAATAGGGTGGTTTTCCCAGAACCCGATTGCCCGAGAATGGAGATAAACTCATTTTCACGAAAGCGAATCGAGATATCCTTCAACGCGTGAAACTCTTGATTAGCTGTATGATAAACTTTTGAAATATGTTGTAACTGTAGCATCATTTAGCTCCTTTCATAGTTGGGTTAAGTGTACCACAGATGAAGGGGCATAACCTAGGACTCTGGTCGGAAATTTAAATTTTTGAGTATTGAAACTATTATTAAAATCTGTATAATAGGAATACAACATAAAAAAAGGAGTTCAACGAATGACAATTGATAAAGTAGCTCTTATGGAGCAAGCAAAAGAAGTATTAAAAAATGCCTACTGTCCTTATTCAAAATTTCCTGTAGGTGCGGCTGTTTTATACAAGGATGGTCGTGTGATTACAGGAGCGAATGTGGAGAATGTATCGTTTGGTGTGACAAACTGTGCCGAACGTAGTGCTATTTTTTATGGAGCTTCGCAAGGCTACCGCCAAGGAGATATTGCAGCCATTGCAGTTGCAGGAAAGACAGAAGGCTTCTTACCTCCTTGTAATATTTGCCGTCAAGTCATGGTTGAATTCTGTGGACCAGAAACTCCAGTATTTCTATTGAATGGAAAAGGAGATATCCTTGAATTAAAATTAGAGGAGTTAGTTCCTTACTCATTCACAACATTGAATATGTAATCAAAAAGGCTTTAGAACATTGTTCTAAAGCCTTTTTATGATTCTGGTTGGCTGTATTGGCAACAGATTTGATACTCTGGATACGAAGAAAATTGTAAGGAGAGATACGATTGAACAAACTGAAATCTCTCCAGAGCAATATTTCGCTCATCTTCATTTTTAGAATGTTCCAAGAGGTATGCAACCCAACGTAGAAATAGCTGGGGAGAGGTATCTTGCAGAATTTCTAGTAGCTCTTCTTGATAGGGGAAGTTTTCTTGTCCCATGTGTTGGTTTAAAGTATGAATAGAGATCCAATCTTTTGAATCATAAGAAATCTCTTCGGTAGTTTCCTGTAATTGGTCTAGAAAAGAGGAAAAGTTCTCCGCTAAGGTGAGCCATTGATCCATTTCCGTATCCACTAAACGAATACTTGGTTCTGAATGGGGTCCTTTTTGGACATCAAAGCAATAATATACAGGGCCATCTTGGAAGAAGACAATCAAATACTCAGGTAGAGAAGTCTGCTTACTTTGCCATTCTTCGCAAAGAATACTAGGGAACAAATCACCCGAAGTAAAGCCGCAAATTCCATTACACAAAGCATAATCAATCCCAAATCGAGTAGGATCGCTTGTATAAATTTTAGTTTTTTTGAAGTATCCTGCTCCATTTTTGAGAATAAAATCGATATACGCTTTAGGAATAGGCAAAGGATACTCTTCAGGGATATCCTGTTGGATGGGGGATAAAAAGTGGTTTTGAATCATAAATCTCCTTCAGGCTGTTCATTTTGACTAGAGAAGGATGTACACAGCCTTATAATCTGATATAATATACTTATCTTCTATTTTACACGTATTTTTGAAAATATGGTATAATAGGGGTACTTAAATTAAAGGAGCGTGACAATATGTCAGTACTATATACTATATTAGGAATTGTCGTTGTGCTAGTTATTTGGGGCGTTTTTGCTTACAACAGCCTTGTACAACAAAAAAACTGGGTGAAGGAAGCATGGGCACAAATCGATGTTCAATTGCAACGTCGTAATGACTTAATTCCAAACCTTGTTGAAACGGTTAAAGGATATGCAAAACACGAACAAGAAACATTATCTCAAGTAATTGCGATGAGAAACCAAATCGCTGGGATGGGAAATGACGTTTCACCACAAGAAAAAATGGATGCATCTAACCAATTATCAGGTGCTTTAAAAACTGTTTTTGCTTTGGCTGAAAGCTATCCAGATTTAAAAGCCAACACTAATTTCTTAAACTTACAAGAAGAATTGACAAATACAGAAAACAAAATTTCTTATTCTCGCCAATTGTACAATTCAAGTGTTGCGAAATACAATATTACTGTTGAATCTATTCCAACAAACATTGTTGCTGGATTTGGTGGATTTACAAAAGAAGAATTGTTAGAAACTCCAGTAGAAGCTCGTAAAGTTCCTGAAGTTAAATTCTAATCAATAGTTAATCTGAAGGAAGGAGTACTGATATGTTACATCAGCAAATTGCTTCTAATAAAAGAAGAACAATTGTTGTGATTGCTTTATATATGGTGCTCTTCATCGCGGTAGGAATCGGTATTGGGTATTTTACATTAAATAATGCAACAGCTGGAGTAATCCTTGCTGTAGTGATTGGTGGAATTTATTCATTGATGATGATTTCGAATGCGACAAATGTAGTGATGCAGTTAAATCATGCCCGAGAAATCACGGATAAGAATCAAGCGCCAATGTTATGGAATATTGTGACAGATATGTCGATGGTTGCTCAAGTTCCAATGCCCCGAGTGTTTATTATTCAAGATGAATCTCCGAATGCTTTTGCAACAGGAAGTTCGCCTCAAACCGCTGCAGTAGCAGTGACAACAGGGTTACTTGAACGATTAAATCGTGAGGAATTGGAAGGCGTTATTGCTCATGAATTTGGGCATATTCGCAACTATGATGTTCGTTTACAAACCATCGCTATTGCGCTTGGAGCAGTCATCGCATTACTGGTTCAATTCGGTAGTCGAATGATGTTCTGGGGTGGCGGAAGAAGAAGTAGTGATAATGATGATGAAGACGGAGCCAATGCAATTTTTATGGTAATTGGTCTAGTCGCAATGATTCTTGGACCTTTTATGTCGACGATTTTACAACTCGCATTATCCAGAAACCGTGAATATTTAGCGGATGCAACAGCAGTCGAATTTACAAGAAATCCTTATGGGCTTATTTCTGCCCTAAGAAAGATTTCTGAAGCGCCACCAATGACGGAAGCGAATAAACAAAGTGCAACATTATACATTTCGAATCCGTTTGGAGAAAGTGGAGATTCTCTTTTTGCAACCCACCCTTCAACGGAAAACCGTATTAAACGTTTAGAAAAAATGTAGAAATTAGACTGGGGGCTTCCTCAGTCTTTTTGTTTTCAGAAAGTGGAACTTTTTAGCGATAAGGAAAGAGGTTAGGTTGATGTCATTCATTAGAAAAAATGTACTACTGGAAGAGGGGACGTTCTTTTATTATCTACATGAAGAAAGCCTCTTTCACGAAGAATCTTATAAGGAATTATGTAGGTATATTGAAGGGTTGGAATCTATTTCGTTAGAGGATTTTAAAGACCTGGTATTTCTTCATCACCAAGTGATTCGTCATTTAGTGTATCATTTTGATCCTGTGGATATTGTTGAATTAAAGAACTTTCCAACAGATTATTGGGAAGTGATTGAAAGAATAGACATTGCGGTGAAAAGAATCACTCAGAAAGTCAAATGCTAAGAATGGACACTCCAAAAGAAGGTAAGAAAGAGAGTTGAAGAAATCGCTCCAACTCCTTTTGTGTATAGAGGGTGGAAATTTTACTTTAGAATATTGCTAAATTGTTACAAAAGAAAACGGTTCAATTGTAAAATGTAATCTAATTTATATGTTTTATAGTTTGAAAATCATTTATAATGGAGATTATAAAACTTAGGAGGTGGGAGTCTGTGGCAAAACAATTGTATATCCATTATGATAGCGTATCGAACCATGTGTTGGCTAAATCGATCGCGTTCCATTTGTCTGCCTTACCACAGTCTGAAATTCCTCAAAATATCCTCCTTTTGAATGGGAAATCTAGTCTTGCCACTCATGATGCTTATACTGGATTTATGTGGATTAAAGGACGCAAAAATGTGTTGGAATATCTTCAAGGTGTAGCAGAAGGGAAAGAAACTCCATCAAACTGGGTTGATTTTGACTCTATTGAATTCGTTCATCAACTCACGCCGCAAGAGATTGCTGATTTACTCTATATCTCTCATGCGAAAACACATTTACACTCACCATTTTTCTATAAATTACAAAATAATTTTATTTACCTATGTTTGGATAATGAATATTCTAAAGTGTATTATCGAAAAATCGAACAGTTTTTACCGCTCTTATCAAGACAAGTACAAATTGAGATGACGGATATTTTAAATCAATCACCGAAGTTTTTCTTCTTTGGTTCTGAAAAAGAAGCAGAAGCGATTTCGATTGAAGCTTTAAAAGAAATGATGCCTCTTTACCGCGAAGGAATCAGTTTGGCATTTGATCAAGTGAATAAGCAAGAGGATGTTTATGAAATACCGATTTTCTTGACGGAAGATCGTTACCATTACGCGAATAAAGCAGTGACGCAAAATGTACGCATTGGACAATTAACATATAACGAAACGTATCAAAATTGGAAAATTTCGGCAAAATTACCAATGACGGATGCCATTTAAAACACTTTTCAAAGAGAATCTTTGGAAGGTGTTTTTTGTTGGTTTTGTCTGAACTTGTAAGGCTTCCGCCGTTTTGTTATACTGTAACGTGCAAGGTTATTATCTAAAATAACAGACATGGACCACATAGATTGGTCGTTCGCTGGAAGCGAATAGTTTGGAGGATTCATATGAAAGTTGTTGTCATTTATGGCGGAAAAAGTGCCGAGCATGATATTTCAATCTTAACGGCAGGATCAATTATTAAAGAGATTTATTTTGAATATTACGATGTACAACCCGTGTATATTACAAAAGAAGGAACTTGGTTAAAAGGGGAAGCATTAAAAGCTCCGGTTGCTTTTGATCAAGCGCTTCGTTTAACAGAAGGGCTGGAAGCTCGTTTTGCAACAGTTGAAGGGGAAGTATCTACAGGAGTTCGCATTCAACCAAGTGATATTGCAGGACCGGATACAGTCGTTTTTCCAATTTTACATGGACCAAACGGAGAAGACGGGACCATTCAAGGCCTCTTTGAAATTCTAGATCTACCTTATGTAGGATGTGGCGTTTTAGCAAGTGCCAATGGAATGGATAAAATTGCTAGTAAGCACCTATTCCAACAAGCAGGAATTCCACAAGTGCCATTTGTTCCTTTTGTAAAGGCAGATTTCAAAAAATCTCCTGAAGCGATTTACAATCGTATTGAAGGGACACTGCGTTACCCAGTGTTTGTGAAGCCTGCTAATATGGGCTCAAGTGTAGGGATTTCAAAAGCAACAAATCGTGAAGAATTAACCACTGCGATTGAGGAAGCTCTCAAATACGACCGTCGAATTGTTGTAGAACAAGGAATCGATGCCCGCGAAGTTGAAGTGGCGGTTCTTGGAAACGATGAAGTGAATACTTCAGTTGTTGGAGAAGTTGTCAAACAAGCAGGATTCTACGATTACAACGAAAAATACATCAACAATACAACAACACTTCAAATTCCAGCAGCAATTCCTGAGGAAGTTTCCGCAAAAATTCGTGAGTATGCCGAAACAGCTTTCCGTGCGATTGATGGTAGTGGATTAACCCGTTGTGATTTCTTCCTTACTGAAACACAAGAAGTTTTCATTAATGAAGTGAACACAATGCCTGGATTCACACAATTTAGTATGTATCCGAAATTATGGGAAGCAATGGGGATTTCTTATAAAGATTTAGTGGAAGAATTGATTCGTTTAGCCCTTAAACGCTATAACGATCGTCACGCAGAGTAAGGAGAAGAACGATGAGTATTGGAACAGTTGCCGAAATTACGAAAGCAGTTGGCGCGATTGATTATCAATCGGCACATCGATTCGAAACGATTGAGTCAGTAGCCTTTGATACACGAAAATTAGGACCAAACAGTCTTTTCGTGCCACTTCAAGGTCAAACGGACGGACATGATTATATAGAACAAGCGATTCAAGCAGGCGCAACAGCAGTGTTATGGGGAAGAAAAGATCTTACACCACCAGAAGGCATTTACGCAATCTGGGTAGATGATCCACTTGAAGCGTTTCAAAAATTAGCGAAATGGTACTTAGAAAAAGTATCTCCTCGTGTCGTTGGAATTACAGGAAGTTCTGGGAAGACAACGACAAAAGATATGACAGCAGCCGCTCTTAGCTCACGCTACCGTGTCTATAAAACACAAGGAAACTTCAATAACGATATCGGCTTACCGCAAACGATTTTAGATATGCCGGAATCAACCGAAGCACTTGTCTTAGAGATGGGAATGAGTGAATTCCACGAAATCGAGTTTCTATCAAAATTAGCACGTCCAGAAGTCGTTGCGATTACGCTCATCGGTGAATCGCATATGGAACAATTGGGAAGTAAGGAAGGCATTGCTAAAGCCAAACTTGAAATCCTTTCTGGACTACAGGAAAACGGAACTTTTATTTATCCAGCACATGAAGACTTAATTACAGCAGGCATTGCACAAGCTGAAAAACCAGCAAACTTCAACATCGTTACAGTCGGCGAAGGAAGCAAGGAACTCTCAGCACGTAACATCGAACTGTATTCAGACCACACCGCGTTTGAATTAGTGACACCAACTGAAACAGTGGCGGTAACTTTACCAGTCCTTGGAGCGTACAACGTTTCAAACGCGCTTTTAGCGATTGAAATTGCACGCACATTAGACGTTCCACTTTCAGATATCGTGTCAGCCTTAGCGAACTTCGAATTGACGAAGAACCGTACACAATGGGTGAAAGGCCAAAACGGAGTAGCCATCTTGAATGATGCTTACAACGCCAGCCCAATCGCGATGAAATCCGTCATCAAATCATTCGTTTCAGTGGACGCAACAGGACGTCGCGTTCTCGTTCTTGGAGACATCCGCGAGCTCGGTGAACATTCAAAAGAATTGCACGCCAGCATCTCAGAAGTCATTTCTCCAAACGAAGTTGCTCTTGTGTACTTGTACGGCGAAGAAATGGAAGCACTCTATGATGCGTTGAAAGGTCAGTTCGATTCAGCAGCCCTTCACCATTACATGGACAAAGAAGCCTTGATTGCTGACTTGAAGGCTGAACTCAAAGAAGGCGACCAAGTCCTTATCAAATCAAGCAACGGCACAGGCTTACTAGCAGTGGTCGATGCCCTAAAAGCAGAATAATAAATGTAAAGTAAAGCGAGAGACGCACCACCGTCCCTCGTTTTTTTCGTCCCCTCCCTGAGAACTATCTATTATAAAGTGTCCCATTTCTCAACCGCACCACGAGCAGCAAACCCTCCCGCATCCTCCCGCTTTTTATAGGTTGTCAATGCGCTGTGAATACGGGCGGAAAATCTAGCGGATTCAATAGTAGCAGTAATGGGGAATCGCATTAAATGCGAATTAGCTGGAGTTAGAAATTGATTTCAACCTCCAGCTTTGAGGCTTTAAAGGTGAGAGACGAAAGACTCGAACCGTTGCCCCATTACAGCTATTATTGAAAAATCCGCAAGGATTTGGAGCCCGTAAATTCTTATTCCTTAAGCATTTTCAAAGAATAAAAAGCAGGAGTCGGCGGTCTGTATTCTTTGCATTCTCGTTGGATGCGTGCTATACTATTCGCTGAGTTGAGAAATGTACACACATTTATAATAGATAGTTTGAAATTTAAACGATTGTAGAAGTCTGGTGCTCTTACGAAAAGCTCCAGACTTTTGTTATGAAGGGAAATCCCTCGTGTGCTTCTCACCGAAGTATCCAAGGAGGAAAATATGAAATTTAATGAATTAGGATTGGATTCTGCCTTACTAGAATCTATCGAAAAAATGGGGTTTGAAGAAGCAACTCCCATTCAAGCACAAACCATTCCAAAAGCGCTAGAAGGCTTAGATGTAATTGGACAAGCGCAAACTGGGACTGGTAAAACAGCTGCATTTGGTTTGCCAATGCTTCAAAAAATCGACCCAAGTAAAAAAGGCGTACAAGGACTTGTCATCGCACCAACTCGTGAACTTGCGATTCAAACACAAGAAGAATTGTTCCGTCTCGGACGCGACAAAAAAATTCGTGTACAAGCTGTTTACGGTGGAGCGGACATTAACCGTCAAATCCGCCAATTAAAAGAAAATCCACAAATCGTTGTGGGAACTCCAGGTCGTCTGTTAGACCATATTTCACGCCGTACATTAAAGCTTGCGACAGTGGAAACACTTGTCTTAGACGAAGCGGATGAAATGTTAAACATGGGATTCTTGGAAGATATCGAATCGATTATCAAACAAGTTCCAGAAAACCGCCAAACGCTTTTATTCTCTGCGACAATGCCAGATGATATTAAACGTATTGGTGTTCAATTTATGAAAGATCCAGAACATGTTCGTATCAAATCAAATGAGATGACAGCGACATTAATCGATCAATATTTCGTAAAATGTAAAGATTACGAGAAATTCGACATTATGACACGTTTATTAGACGTTCAAACGCCGGAATTAACCATCGTATTTGGACGTACAAAACGTCGTGTAGACGAATTAGCACGCGGACTTGAAATGCGTGGCTACCGTGCAGAAGGAATCCACGGTGACTTAAGCCAACAAAAACGTATGAGCGTTCTTCGTGACTTCAAGAACAACCATTTAGACATCTTAGTCGCTACAGACGTGGCAGCTCGTGGACTAGATATCTCAGGCGTTACACACGTCTACAACTACGATATCCCACAAGATCCAGAAAGCTATGTACACCGTATTGGACGTACAGGTCGTGCTGGTCAAGAAGGAATGTCTGTAACATTCGTGACACCAAACGAAATGGATTACTTACGTGTGATTGAAGAATTAACACGTAAACGTATGACAAGCCTTCGTCCACCAACGCAAACAGAAGCCTTGGAAGGACAAACAAAAACAGCCATCGAGTCCATCGACGAAATGATGAAAACTGTGGAACCAAGACGTTTCAAAGAAGCGGTATCTTACTTATTAGATGAGTACGAACCAGAAGAATTGGCAGCTCTATTACTCAAGAGCATGATTAAAGATCCAACTGAAATTCCAGTTAAAATCACGCCAGAACGTCCATTGCCAAGCCGCAAACGTGGTAACAGCCGCGGGAACTACAACCGTAGCGACCGTAAAGACAACCGCGGACGTAACGGAAAAGGAAGCTTCAAGCGTAAAGAAGACCGTCGTGGCCGTGGCTTAGAAGACGAATATACACGCGGATATAAAGGGAAAGATTCTCGCCGCCGTAACAACAAAAAGAAATCTGACAAAGGATTTACCATCCGTCAGAAATAATCAATGAGAGCAGACTAGTAAAACGCTAGTCTGTTTTTTTAGAATCTCATATTGACAGTATCTGCTATAAAACGGTAATATAATGAAAAAACATGTGAGGTAGAAGTAAATGGGTGCTCGATTGAAAAAACCGCTTTGGGTTCTATTCTTTTTTGTAGCGTATATTGTCATATACGGGGGAATTGGATTTGTGTTCGAACTGAATTCAATGAAATTAGGTCGTCAAGCGGATATGTGGGAGTTAATTGTGACGATTATTTGCGTTGGCATTTTGGTATTTTGTATGTACAAAGTACACACAAAATTGTTTAAGCCAAAAGTAAAAAGAAAAATTCAACTGAAGGATTTAATTTTTGTTTTTTTAACGTATATTGCTCTTAGATTTTCAGATTATTTGATTTATAGTTTGTGGAGTTCAATGGCGTATGGGACAAATCGAACAAAACTAGTTGATTTTTTCTTTAAGGCAACTCAAACAATAACGGCAGACAAATTTGTTTTTGCTTTAGAGGCACTAGAACTCGTTTGTATTGCACCTTTGATTGAAGAATTTCTTTTTAGAGGTTTTCTGAATAATTTGCTCCGAGAAAAAGTGAATGCTTTTGTTAGAATGTCTATCGTTTCAATTTTATTTACAGTTATTCATATGCCATATATTCATAATTGGATACAGTTTATAGCTTATCTTATTGGCTCTATTGTTCTTTTTCTTATGTATGAACGAAGAAGAAGTTTGTTTGACGCAATCCTATTACATAGCCTTCTAAATGGACTTCTTGTAATCTTGTTCATCGAAATACCGAAACGCTTCTTTTAGAAAATTAGTCAGTGACTTCTGTTAAAGGAGTCACTTTTTTTGTAGAAATCTTTTTGGTTTTAGGTTCATTTTAGTTTTAAGGGGTATTCTCTTATTAAGGAAAACGCCAAAAGAAAGAAGCGATTCTCTTTCAATAGAACAGTGTTTTGATACTATAAGGAAAAGAGGGAACCAATCATGACTGTTTTAACTAAAATCAGACCAAAAGAACCATTAAAAACTTTAAAGTGGGTTGACATCCTCATCGTGACGATGATCATGGTCGGGGAGTTTATTATCCGATCCACGCAACAATTTCTACAGAGTTTACAGCCGGTAACGGAAGTGGCCAAGCAGTATACGGAGACGACATCGTCCTATAGCGACGGGGCAGCGTATTCGAGTAACTTTACCTTACAGGTGAGTTTACTAGCGATTGCACTCTTATACTTAGTCATTCGTCATTACGACTTCAAGCAATTGAAGGTCCGTTTTCACTGGTCTGTATTCATCTGGGTACCAGTATTATTCACGATTGTCGGACTGTTCGGCGACGTCGTAACCACGCTGAGCGGCGAATACAATTACTTCGACCCAGCACTTGTACCGTTCGTGAACCCACAGGAAATCATCAATAAGCTCTTAGCGTTATCTCCAATGGCCAGCGCTTATGGGCTGTTAAATGGATTCTACGAAGAGTTCTTCTTTCTTGGCTTAATGACATCGGTGAAGGAAGAGCATCAGTGGAAGGCTTTAGCATTCTCAACGCTCGTTCGTTTCTCATTCCATACTTACCAAGGTATGCTTTGGGCACTCATTATCGGTGTGGTATATGGATTGTTCTACTACTTCATGTACAAGAAAGTGGTCAAAAACTTATTACCATTCTTCCTTATGCACGCATTGGCAGATATGTTTGGTTCAAGCTTCATCTACTTATTAATTGCATGGGCATATTAAAACTTATCACAGCGCATCCTGGACAGGGTGCGTTTTTTTGTAACTGTTTCCTCATTCTTCTTGCGGATATTTGATAGTAACTATAACGTTGCACCGGTGTAAGCCTGGGTCTTACACCTTTGAAGCTTCAAACGCGGAGTAAAGAATACTCCAACTCCGCGTAATTCACATTCAATGCGAATCACGTTACAGTTACTATAAATCCGCAAGAATTCGAGGAAACATAAAATTAATAAGTACATTACGGTCAAATGACTGTGAAAGGCTTCAATTACCATATATGGTAATTGCGTGTTGGAGTGGAGTAAAAATAGTGTAAAATCAAGCTTCTTTCTTATGTGTGAGGAGGGCGGTTATGGTATGATAGCGCTAGTGATATCAGTAAAAGCGAGGGGATTTTTAGATGTTTTATGTAAAAAATCAACGAAATGGGAAAGAAATCTACGATGCAACCACAAACTTAGCTATCGAATATTTCTTATTAAATGAGAAGAAACTCGATGAACCAATTCTGTTATTTTATATTAACGAAAATGCGATTATCATCGGGAAAAACCAAAATACCATCGAAGAAATCAATCAAGATGGTGTTGATAAACTTGGCGTACAAGTCGTTCGTCGTTTCTCAGGTGGTGGAGCCGTATATCACGATATGGGAAATATTTGCTTCTGCTTCATTACAGAAGATGACGGCGATAGTTTCCGTGACTTTGGGAAATTCACAGAACCAGTGATTGAAGCACTCCATAAAATGGGAGCAACAGGGGCAGAGTTACAAGGCCGTAACGACCTTCTGATTGACGGTAAGAAATTTTCTGGAAATGCGATGTATTCAAACAATGGCCGTTTAACAGCGCACGGAACATTAATGCTGGATCTAGATGTGAGCATTTTGCCACAAATTTTACGTCCAAAACAAGAGAAAATTGCGTCAAAAGGAATCAAGTCAGTTCGTTCACGCGTGACCAATATCAAACCTTACTTAGCGCCTGAATATCAAGATTTAGACATCTTACAATTCCGCGAAGTGCTCTTGAAAAACATCTTCAATGTGGAAGATACATCAACGATTAAAGAGTATGTTCTAACGGATGAAGACTGGGTGCGTGTAGAAGAATTACGCAGCAAGTACTTCAACAACCCAGATTGGAACTACGGAAAGAATCCAAAATTCGAATTCAAACAATCAAAACGTACACCAGCCGGACAAATCGAGTTCAGCTTGAACGTTGAAAAGAATGCCATCAAAGACATTAAGATTAACGGAGACTTCTTCGGTCTTGGTGAAATCAGCGATGTAGAAAAAGCGCTAGTGGGAGTTGGATACAACCGCGAAGACTTAACAACAGCTTTCGAAGCTATCGACATCCGCCGTTACTTCGGTAATGTGACAGTGGACATCCTAGTAAACCTATTACTAGGGGTAGAAGAATAAAAATAGAATACTCGGCTACAGTGGCCGATGAAGTGGAACCTGGCAGTAATGCTGGGTTCTTTTTTTAGGAAAAAAATAGTCAATGAATCCCTTACAGTATATAATGAAATAATAATGACTTTTATTTAATTTTTTCGGGAGGAAATGAAATTTGAACGAGCTAGACATCAGAGATACGAAGTTTACTTTCTATAAATCTATTACGGATTCAAATGGGAAAACCTATGTGATGGATACCCGTACAGTATCGAACAAATTATTAGAATTCGGAAACCTTTCATCTTCTGTAAGTGTGGATATGATTGAAATCGATCCAAACAATACAGCATTCGAGCAAAAAGCCACACTGACAAAAGAGTTTGTAGGCCTTACGGGTACGGTGCAAGTGTTTAGTACACTCACTTTTCGAATGATTACCAATTTTTTTGCAACGAATCCTTTGTATCAGCAACTTTTTATGAAGTTTTTCCTGTTTGCTTGTTCGCTGTTCATTTCTTTTCTTCTTGCAAAGTTTTACTTCTATGTTTATGACAAACAAGCGAAAGAGAACCTTCCGGAACAATCAAAAAGATATAGAGCTACATTTAAAGTGCATTCGCAAAGAAGATTTTCAGGATATCTTTTTGTAGCTAT
Source organism: Granulicatella sp. HMSC31F03 (assembly GCF_001807725.1). Taxonomy (NCBI): domain Bacteria; kingdom Bacillati; phylum Bacillota; class Bacilli; order Lactobacillales; family Carnobacteriaceae; genus Granulicatella; species Granulicatella sp. HMSC31F03. Next base: position 27,844 of record NZ_KV790845.1, read on the forward strand.
TATTGGCGCTTTATTCTTGGTATTTTTAAACGTGAATGATGGAACAGAAGGAGCGATTCTAGTGATGAATTCGTTACTTTCACTAGTGTTCTTTATCGTTTGTCTAGGGATGTGTCCTGTGAATTTGTATTGCAGAGACCAAATATTTATTTTAGAAAGTATAAAAGAGATTTAGTAACGCTATCGTTAATCTAGCTAGGAGGTGATTGAATGGTACAGTTGAAGTTTTCAAATTCGAATATTTTTTCTTATAAGTTAGTGGAAGGTGTACAGGAAAAGAAATATTTGATGGACCTTAGCTCAGTGCGTCCTAAGAGTGTGATATGGGGCGGTTTACCTGATACCGTTTCGGTCACCGCTTATGAATTAGAAAATGAAAATGTTCAATTCGAACTTAAAAATAAAACAAGTAATGGGTTGAAAGCAGGGATAATCGTCGCTATTCAACCGCTATTATATACACTGTATAACTTGTTGCATAGTTTGTTTGTGAGCTACAAGATTGGTCAACAACTGGGCATTAAAACTTTGTTGTTTGCCATCTCTATGCTTATTTCATTCTTAATGGTTATTTCTTTTTTGAACTTTAATAAAAAGAAAGTAAAAGATCGATTGGGGCAAAAACGTTTTGTTCAGACATTCGTTTTTAAACCGACTAAGAGAATTTATGATGGTTATTTCATTTTTATAATTAGCTTGGTTTGCTATGTTGTCTATTTATCTTTCAATAATGGTTCTGAGGGAGCGCTTCTGATTGTGAATACAGTACTTTCGATGTTGTGTTTTGCATATACGAATAGTGCAATTCCAGTAGCGGAGTATTACCAAGTAGGCACCTATGAATTAGTTGAAATCAGAGAGGAATAATAATAGGTACTAAAGTTTTTTCAGGAGGTGATTGAATGGTACAGTTGAAGTTTTCAAATTCGAATATCGGATGTTATCAGATTGTTGAAGCGTCGAATAAAAAGAGATATGTGGTTGATTCCAGTTCGATAAACTCTAAAGGAACAGTGTGGGGATTTTGGCCTGAAACCATTACTGTTACTGGGTATGAAATCGATAAAAATAATGTTCAATTTGATGTAAGACAAAAACCTCTAGATAGACCAATGACAAGTCTGGTCATAGCGATGCAACCAATCTCTGCTGGATTATATTTCCTTTTGAAAAATACGTTTATTGCTCTGGAAGTTAGTCAACAATGGTTGCTAAAGTTGGCACTGTATCTATTCACGATGATTTTTGCATCTATTTTTGTGAAAATCTCTTTATCACTTTCGCATAAAAAGGCGATGAGAAAATTAGGATCAAATCTTTCAAAATACACGTTTATTTTTAAACCAAAATCAAAGAGAGATTATACCGGATATATATGTTTTGGAATGAATGCTATTTTATTCTTTATATTTCTATATTTAAATGATGGAGCAGAAGTAATTATTTTAATTCTAAATGGAATCATCGCATTGCTAAGTTTTATGCTAACAACAAGTGCAATTCCTGTAGGATATTATGTTAATTCAGGGATGATTGAACTAGTTGAAATCAGAGAGGGATAACAATGAAGAAAGTTCAAAAACTAGGAATCGTGCTACTTGGACTTTGTCTCTTGGCGGGGTGTTTCTTCAAACCACAAATCACGAAGGAGCAACAAAATAATGTGGCCACTCGAATTGTTAGGAACTATGATGTTCAAGAGATTGAGTTTATTAGTTTTACAAAAAATGAGAGCACGGGAAGTTATATTTTGAACGTAAAATTAATAATGATGAGAATAAAGAAATTTCGATGCTATTTAGTGATTTAAAATTTCTTGAACAACCAGATGGAGATTTGTTACTTGGGCCAATTGAGGAGTTCCAGGATATAAAACGTGCAGAACAAATAACTGGTAAGATTGATTTATCAAAAATCAAGATAAAGTACATCGGGGAAAAGTAGGAATTCATATGAAAAAGAAAGCAGCAATAATCGGCAGCGCACTGTTATTACTGACAGTAGGTGGAGTAACAGTACTCAATGTGATTGATCCAAGTTGGAGAGAGAATACTATCTTTGCGACTACAAGAGACAAGCAGTTGGCGTGGCTGAAAGAGCATGAAAAAGAAATCTTAGCCTGGGTCAAAAGTCATTATCCACAAGTGAATAGTATTCAATTTGACTGGAATTTGGTAAAGGTAACAGCAGTAAGTAATGGTGTGATGAATGTTGGGTATAATTTATCTGTAAAAGGGACTGTAAATGAAATTCCTGAAACGTTGATTTTAGTGGATTTCTTAATGGAGAAAAAAGAGGATGTACCTAATATGTCTCAAATCGGAATGAACCATTCACCGAGAATAAAAAAGGACGGAGTATTATACAAATACGAGTGATATCTAAAAAGATTGGAGTTTAGGTATGAAAAAGAAAACAGCAATGATCGGCAGCGCCCTCCTGTTACTGACAGTTGGTGGAGTGACAGCACTCAACGTGATCAATCCAAGTTGGAGAGAAAACACCATTTTTACGACTACAAGAGACAAGCAGCTTGCCTATCTTAAAGCGCACGAGAAAGAAATCGTGGCATGGATTCACTCAAGATATCCAAAGGTAGAAAAAGTGCAGTTTGACTGGAATAGTATAAAAGTTGGGCCCGTGAGCAATGGTGTAATGAATGTTGGATATAATTTATCGGTTGAAGGGAAATTTAATGATATTCCTGAAACAGTCATTTGGGTAGATTTTTTATTGGATAGTGCAGATAACATTCCGGAAATGTCAAAAATAACAATGAATCAACCGCCTAGCATTATCAAAGGAAATACTATATATAACTTCGAGTGATTTTTATAATTGAGATTGGGATTTAGGTATGAAAAAGAAAACAGCAATTACAGTTAGCACCCTCCTGTTACTGACAGTCGGTAGTGTGACAGCACTCAACGTAATCAATCCGAGTTGGAGAGAGAATACGATTTTTGCGACGACGAGAGACAAGAAGCTTGCTTATCTTAAAGCGCATGAAGAAGAAATTGTAGCGTGGGTTCGCTCTAAATATCCTAAGATTCAGTCGGTTCAGTTAGATTGGAATACGATGAGTACTGAAAAAGTTAGTAACGGAATCTCAACGAGTGGATATATATTAACCGTTCGAGGAACCTTTAATGATCTTCCTGAAACGGTCATTTGGATTGATTTTTTGATGAGCAATCCAAATGATATTCCAAGTATGTCCAAGATAGTAATGAATCAACCACCGAGCATTAAAAAAGGTGAAGGATTATATATTTTCGAGTAACTTGATGAAGTATTATCTGTGGAGGTAGGTATGAAAAAGAGAGCAGCAATTACAGTTAGCACCCTGCTGTTACTGACAGTAGGTGGCGTTACAGCTCTTAACGTGATCAATCCGAGTTGGAGAGAGAATACCATCTTTGCGACAACAAGAGATAAGCAATTGGCATGGTTGAAAGAGCATGAGGAAGAGATTGTGAAATGGATTCATTCAGCATATCCTAAAGTGGAATCCGTGCAATTTGATTGGAATACTTTAAAAGTGAGGCCCGTTAGTAATGGTGTTTCAATAATCGGGTATAATTTGTTGGTTAAAGGTACTTTTAACGATATTCCAGAAACCATTATTTTTGTAGATTTTCTAATGGAAACAGCTGATAGTATTCCAAAAATGTCGCAGATTAGAATGAATCAACCACCAAGTATCAAGAAGGCTGATGGTGGAGTGTATTATTTTGAGTAACCTCCAAAAAAGATGGGAGTATGGATATGAAACAGAAAGTAGCCATTATTGGTAGTACAGTATTATTACTTGCGCTGGGAGGAGTTACAATCTCTAATCTTTACAATTTGGATTGGAAAATAGATTCAATATTTGCAACCCCAGCAAATAAGCAATTAGCTTGGTTGAAAGAGCACGAGAAGGAAATCGTGGCATGGATTCACTCGAAACACCCAAAAATTAATTCGGTGGAATTTGATTGGGAGACTATGGAAGTTAGTGGAGTATCCAATGGTTTAGTAAATACAGAATACAATCTATCTGTAAGAGGTACTTTTAATAATGACGAAAATACGATAATATTCATTGATTTCGAATTAGAAAAAAGGGATAGCGTACCTAGTATGTCAGGAATCAGAATGAATCAACCTCCAAGAATTAGAAGGAATAAAGTTCTATATATTTTTGAGTAAATTAGTTGAGATGAAAAGTGTGGGAAGAGTATGAAAAAGAAAACAGTAATTACAGCTAGTGCTCTGCTATTACTGACAGTAGGTGGCGTAACAGCGCTCAATGTCATCAATCCGAGTTGGAGAGAGAATACGATTTTTGCGACGACAAGAGACAAGAAGCTCGCCTATCTTAAAGCGCACGAGAAAGAAATTGTAGCGTGGATTCACTCAAAGTATCCGAAAGTAGAATCAGTACAGTTTGATTGGAACACATATCGAGTGGGAGCAGTTAGTAATGGAGTTTCCAATAATGGCTACAAACTAAGTGTAAAAGGTACGTTTAATGATCTCCCAGAAACTGTTCTTTATATCAGTTTTAGTTTAGATGATGCTGATAGTATGCCAGATATTTCAAGAATGGGGATGAATCATCCACCAGGTATTCGTAAAAATGGTGTCATAATTAATTATGAGTGATTGGAGTTCAGGTATGAAAAAGAAAGTAGCAATTACAGCCAGTGCCCTGCTGTTACTGACAGTAGGTGGAGTGACAGCACTCAACGTGATCAATCCAAGCTGGCGAGAGAACACGATTTTTGCGACTACAAGAGACAAGCAGCTCGCATGGTTAAAAGAGCATCAAGAAGAAATTGTAGCGTGGGTCCACTCTAGATATCCGAAAGTAGAAACTGTGAAATTTGAATGGGATTCACTACGCGTCGGGCCAGTAAGTAATGGAGTGTCTATTAACGGTTATAATTTATCATTGACAGGCACATTCAATGGACTTCCGAAAACGATAATTTTTGTAGACTTTCTTATGGATAAACCCGATAACATTCCAAATATGTCCGGAATCAGAATGAACCATCCGCCGAAAATCGAAAAGGATGATGGCGTTGTATACGATTATGAGTAGAATTCATAAAAAGACTGGAGTTCAAGTATGAAAAAGAAAGCAGTAATTACAGCAAGCGCCCTGCTGTTACTGACAGTCGGTGGTGTGACAGCACTCAACGTAATCAATCCAAGCTGGCGAGAGAACACGATTTTTGCGACGGCAAGAGACAAGCAGCTCGCATGGTTAAAAGAGAACAAAAAACAAATTGTAAAATGGGTGTACTCTGTCTATCCAAAGGTAGAGTCTGTGCAATTTGACTGGAGTACATTAAAGGTGGTTCCTGTTGGTAATGGCGGATTTACAACGGAATATAATTTATTGATAAAAGGGAATTTTAACAATAATTCAGACACAATTCTTATAGTTGATTTTAAATTGGAACAAATGGAAAGTATTCCTAGTATGTCAAATATAAGAATGAACCATCCTCCAAGAATAAAAAGAGATGGTGGAATTTATATTTACGAATAGCCTGATTTAGTGGGGTGACTATTATGAAAAAGATAGTGAGTTTACTCATGCTTACGTTTGGTATTTTTGTTCTAGTATCCTGTTCAAATAAGCCTAGCAAAGAAGCGATGAATGAGGAACTAAAGAAACCAGAAGTTGTTGCGGTAATCGAAGAAAGTCTAAAAAAATCTAGATAAAGATGCGTTTACTGAAAAAGGAAAAATAAAATCGTATGAAATTAATTACGATAAAACCGAACATAATTCTCGCCGAGGGATTGAAATAGAAATTTATATTAATGGGGATAGTAATTTGAAAATCAATAGTCTTATCACTAAGGATAATGGTAAATATGACGTTGCGGTCTCTGTAGAATCCAAAGAGCTTGATGATTTCTTGGAGGGTAGGAAATGAAGAAGAGAAAAATAGTGGTAATTATAGTAGCGATTCTATTAGGAATTTTCTTACTAGTAGAAAATTCAAAACATCGGGAGAAAGAACAGATTCGTGAAGAGTTCCAGAAACCAGAAGTCGTCGAAGTTATTGAAAAAACATTAAATAATTTAGAAAAAAATCTTAGTGATAAAGATGTCATTAAATCGTATGAGATTGATTATGATGAAACGCATCTTAATGCTTCAGGAAATGGAATTGAAACTCAAGTATTTGTAAATGGAAATCGTGATTTAAAAATCAGCTTACTCATCAGTAAAGATAAAGACAAGTATAGAGTAGGAACTGCAGTGGTTTCTAAAGAGGTGTCTGATTACGTGGAAGCTGAAGAAAAATAAATTGAGGAGTAGCCGTTCCTTATCTTAAAAAACTTCAATTAAATCAGCCTAACCTAGCAGTCATGCTGGGTTCTTTTTTTGCTTGCGCGTATAGTAAAAACGCTGGGGGAGCAGTATAATAAAGATAAGTTCAGGAATCCGTTTTTAGGGAGAGGGGTTGTTGGAAATGAGTCAAAAAGTTAGAGACATTGTCATCATTGTGTTTGGGGTCACTAGTGGCGCAAATGCAATCTATCAGCTAGTATTTCGTCAAGATATCGTGCTGTTTTTTATGAGTGCGATGTTTAGTAGGCTTGCCTTTTATACTTGGGTAAATCGGGATAATCCAGATAAGCTCAAAAGGATCAATTTCGGAGGAGCGGTCATCATTGTTGGGATGTTAGCCACTATCGCTTTTATTCTCATCATGAATCATTTCTTTGGGTTTGAGCAATGGGAATCGTGGCAAAAACCCGTCGTTAAATTTACGTTTATCTTTGGGTTAGTGACGGTAGTGAATCGATATTTTAAAAAATAATAGTTTGATGGAGGCGTCATATGGCACTTTTACACGTTTCATTCTTTTCAAAAACATTAATGAGAACAATTCCCTTGTCAGTCTACTTACCTAGCGATGCGGTGGATTTCAATAATCAGTATCTCTGTGAAGGACCGTACAAAGCGCTGGTGCTACTGCACGGAGTATTAGGCAGTGAACAGGACTGGGTCAACCAGACGCGAATTCTTCGTTACGCAAAAGAGAAAAATCTTGCCTTAATCATGCCTTCGGGGGAAAATCATTTTTACGTAGACCAACCATGGAACTATACGAACTATGGAGAATTTATCGGGGTGGAGCTTCCAGAAATCTCACGCCGAATGTTTCCTATTTCTCGAAAACGTGAAGACTTAGGCATTGCCGGGCTTTCGATGGGTGGATACGGGGCGCTTCGAAACGGCATCAAATATCAAGACACCTTTAGCGTGATAGCTTCGTTTTCGGGCGCCATTTATAAAAATGCATTACCCTTCGAAGAGGATAGTAGTTCTCCATTTTTCTTAACAACTCGATACGCTAAATCGATTTTCAAAGATCAAGACTATTATGATTCGCACGGGAATCAATTGTTTAAAGCGATAGAAAAAGTCGAGAATCCTTCCGACTTAAAAATATTTATGACTTGTGGAACCGAGGATTGGCTTCTGGATAAAAGTCGTGAATTCAGTCGTTTTCTATTTGAAAAAGGTGTCCCTGTCATCTATAAAGAAAAAAGTGGCGGACACGAATGGGATTTCTGGGATTGGTCCATCAAAGAGTTTTTGGATTGGTGGATTCCAGAAGATGCAGACCTAGGCGTGTCTAGCGGGAATGTGAGGTAGAAGATAGCGCGATATTGTTGCAAGCATCGGGTTTGAATGGTAGAATATTTTGTATATTAGAGCGATGAACAAGAGGAGTAAAATGACTTTGTTTACGAGAGAGGGAAGACTTGGTGCAACTTCCTAGCATATTCATTTGAAGGTAGCTTGTGAGCTTACTCTACGAAATGCAGTAATAGAGTACGGAGACGACACTTCGTTACCAACATCGAGGCGTAATGAATTTTTACGCGAATATTAGGTGGTACCACGAATTTAATCGTCCTATGGAGAGTGTCTTCATAGGATTTTTTTATTGGACAAAAACAAGATACAAGGAGGAAAATCAATGGCTAAAGAAATGTCATCTAAGTTTCAACCACAAGAAGTTGAAGCTGGTAAATATCAATGGTGGGTTGATTCAGGCGTCTTCCATCCAAACGAAGATCCAAACGCTGAACCTTATTCAATCGTTATCCCGCCACCAAACGTAACAGGGAAATTACACTTAGGACATGCTTGGGACGTAACGTTACAAGACATGATTATCCGTCAAAAACGTATGCAAGGTTTCGACACTTTATGGTTACCAGGAATGGACCATGCGGGTATTGCAACACAAGCAAAAGTAGAAGAAAAATTACGCGGTGAAGGCTTATCTCGTTATGACCTTGGCCGTGAGAAGTTCCTTGAACAAACATGGGAATGGAAGGAAGAATATGCCAGCCATATCCGTGAACAATGGGCAAAAATGGGGATTTCTGTAGACTACCGCAGAGAACGTTTCACATTAGATAGAGGCTTATCTGACGCCGTGAAGAAAGTCTTCGTAACTTTATACGAAAAAGGCTTAATCTACCGTGGTGAATACATCATCAACTGGGACCCTAAAGCAAAAACTTCATTATCTGATATCGAAGTTATCCATAAAGACGTAGAAGGCGCGTTCTATCATATGAACTACCCTCTAGCAGACGGAAGTGGATTCCTAGAAATCGCAACAACTCGTCCAGAAACACTTCTTGGAGATACAGCTGTTGCGGTTCACCCAGACGATGAACGTTATCAAGAGCTTATCGGGAAAACAGTGATCTTGCCGTTAATGAACCGTGAAATTCCAATTATCGCTGACGAATACGTGGAGCAAGATTTCGGAACAGGGGTTGTAAAAATCACTCCAGCGCACGACCCGAACGACTTTGAAGTAGGGAACCGTCATAACTTACCTCGTATTAACGTGATGAACGATGATGCGACGATGAACGAGTTAGCCGGTAAATACGAAGGCATGGACCGTTTTGCGGCGCGTAAAGCTATCGTGAAAGATTTAGAAGAAGCTGGCCTTCTTGTGAAAATCGAAAAACATTTACACAGCGTTGGTCACTCAGAGCGTACAGATGTCGTCGTTGAACCACGTCTTTCAAAACAATGGTTCGTGAAAATGGGACCGTTGGCAGAGCAAGCCATCAATGCGCAACGTGCGGAAGGCGACAATACTGTAAACTTCTACCCACCACGTTTCAATGATGCGTACTTACGTTGGATGGAAAACATTCACGACTGGGTAATTTCACGTCAATTATGGTGGGGACATCAAATTCCAGCTTGGTATCATAAAGAAACAGGCGAAGTATTCGTAGGCATGGAAACTCCAAGCGACAGCGAAAACTGGACACAAGATCCAGACGTATTAGATACTTGGTTCTCATCTGCGTTATGGCCATTTTCAACAATGGGTTGGCCGGACGAAGATGCAGCCGACTACAAACGTTACTATCCAACAAATACACTTGTAACAGGATACGACATCCTTACTTTCTGGGTAAGCCGTATGATGTTCCAAGGGTTAGAATTTACAGGAAAACGTCCATTCAAGAATGTTCTAATTCACGGATTAATTCGTGACAGCCAAGGACGTAAGATGAGTAAGTCTCTTGGAAACGGGGTTGACCCAATGGAAGTCATCGAGCAATATGGTGCCGATGCGCTTCGTTGGTTCTTAGCAAACGGTTCTGCTCCAGGGCAAGACGTTCGTTACTCAACAGATAAGATGGATGCTGCATGGAACTTCATCAATAAGATTTGGAACGCAAGCCGTTACGCATTAATGAACGTGGGCGATTTAACAGCGGACCAAGTGGATATCTCTGGTGAGAAGACTCTTGCAGATAAATGGATTTTAACACGCTTAAATCAAACGATTGGCAAAGTAACAGAACTCTTTGAGAAATTCGAATTCGGTGAAGCAGGACGTCTATTGTACCGCTTCATCTGGGATGATTTCTGTGACTGGTATATCGAAATGTCGAAAGAAACATTAGCAGGGGACGACGAAGCTGCCAAATTAACAACACGTAGCATTCTTGTATATGTATTAGACAACACATTACGTCTATTACATCCAATCATGCCTTTCGTGACAGAAGAAATCTGGCAATCTGTTCCTCACGTTGGGGAATCATTAGTGGTCGCAACTTATCCAACGGTTCACCCAGAACAAATGGATGAAAAAGCAGCTGAAGAAATGGAATTCTTAATGGACTTCATCCGTTCAGTACGTACGGTTCGTAACGAAATGAACACACCATTATCAAAACCAATTAACATCATTGCGAAAGTAAGCGATGCAGCGCACTACGCTGTCTTGAAAGAAAACGAATCTTACATTGCACGCTTCTCAAATCCAGAAGAATTCGTGTATGGTGAAGACGTTGAAGCGCCATCTGATGCGGTAACTTCAGTGATCACAGGTGCTGAAATTTACTTACCATTAGCAGGATTAATCAACATCGAAGACGAAATCGCTCGTCTTGAAAAAGAAGCAGAGAAATTGCAACAAGAAGTGGATCGTGTCGAGAAGAAATTATCGAACGAGAAATTTGTGGCAAAAGCTCCTGCAACAGTTGTTGAAGCTGAACGTGCAAAGGGTGCGGATTATCAAGCACAACGTGAAGCAGTGTTAGAACGTATCGCAACATTGAAGAAAATTTAATCCGTTGTAACGGTGGGGAGAGCGTATGAAGTGTCATGCGCTCTCTTTTGTATGTCACGGAGAGTCGTTTTCTGTTATGATAAATGAGTAAAATAGGAGGTGAGTGAATGATTCAAGAGTGGTTAAAAAAGAGCGAGAGTATTCCGCGTAAACATGGATTGTACCGCATGGAGGCAATTCTAGAGGCGCTTGGAAATCCGGAACGAGAATTAAAGAGTATTCATATTGCTGGGACGAATGGAAAAGGGTCCACTGCAGCGATGGTGACGGTCTTTGCAAAAGCGCATGGATTGCGAGTAGGGACATTCACTTCACCACATATGGACAGTATTAGGGAACGGATTCAGCTAGACGGAGTGCCTCTACGTGAGGAGTCGTTCTGGCAAGCAGCATCGGTGGTAAGAGAGGTGGAGCGCCTCTTATTCGAAGAGTGGGGAGCCTTTAACTATTTCGAGATTTTAACGGCGATGATGTTTGTCGTCTTTCAACAAGCAGCCGTCGACCTTGCGATTATTGAGGTCGGGATTGGAGGTCTTCTCGATAATACGAATGTTAGCCATCCACTCGTCAGTGTCATTACGACGATTGGGTTGGACCATCAAGACTTACTCGGAAGTACGTTGAAAGAAATCACTGCGCAAAAAGCAGGGATTATTAAGGCTGGGCAACAAGTGGTTGTTGGACCAGTCACGCGTGAATGTATGGATGTAATTAGTGGAGTCGCTAGTGAGAAAGGCGCAATGGTGCAGGTTTTTGGGGAGTCATTTTCGCTGGTAGAAGATTCGTATCAAGATGGAGCGTTAACGATTCCGCTGGAACAGTTAGCCCTCAAAGGAGCCTTCCAAAAGGAGAATGCGACCGTGGCAATTCGAGCGTTCCGAGCATGGATGGAAGAAACGGGAAGAAGTATGCAGACTAAATTAGTTGAGTCAGCCCTCCCTGTCGTTTCTTGGCCAGGACGCATGGAAGTGTTGCAAGACACGCCACTTATTATCATTGATGGTGCTCATAATTTGCCTGCCATCGAGCGACTCATACAAAATATGACGGAACTCTTTGGCAAGAAACAGACACTCTTATTTAGTGCGCTTACTCGAAAGGATAGTCAACAAATGCTTGCAAGATTACAAGAAGCTCTTCCAGATGTGAACATCATCTTAACGAGTTTCCATCCTTCAAGAGGCCTGTCGATAGCTAGAAGTGACGTGGAAGCGTACTTAGATTCTCCCAAGATTTCCTTTGAAGAAAGCTTTGAAGAAGTTATCGAACGGTTTGCCTGCTCGATAGATGATAAGAGCGAATTATGGGTGACGGGCTCTCTCTATTTTATCGCTGAAGTTCGTCATTGGTGGAACAACCGCAAGCCTAAAGAAGAGTAGACATCGTAACTCTTTGTAGAGAAAATAAAGAGGAAGTGTCACAATGATTGAATCGAGATTATTAGAAGTACCTTTAAGCGCCATGCCACGAGAACGCCTCGAACGGTATGGCGCTAAAGTGCTTGAAACCCATGAATTATTAGCTATTTTACTAAGGACAGGTTCTAAAGATTTGAATGTATTACAATTATCCATTGTGGTTTTGAATACTTTTGAAGATTTGCATTCGTTAAAGATGGCAAGTCTGGACGAACTCATGCACATTAATGGGATTGGACGAACAAAGGCCATTGAACTAAAGGCGGCCATTGAACTAGGAGCCAGACTAAACAAAGCTTCTCAGATGAAACTAGGAAAAATCACGTCTTCTAAAATGGCGGGGCAGTGGATTGTAGAAGAGTTAAAAGATGCCTATCAAGAACATCTTGTAGCGCTCTATTTGAATACTAAGAATGAAGTAATAAAAAAGAAAATGATTTTCATCGGCGGATTAAATAGTGCGGTTGCTCATCCAAGAGAAATCTTTCGGGAAGCAGTGAGATATTCGGCAGCACGTGTCATCATTGGACATAATCATCCGAGTGGGAATCCTGAACCGTCTCAAGCAGATATTGATTTTACCAAAAGACTGATGGATTGTGGGGAATTAATGGGGATTGAACTTCTAGATCATTTTATTGTGGGGGGAGAGCATTTTATTTCTTTGAAAGAAATCGGAGTATTGTAAAAATAAAATGATTATTTCATTTTTCTTGAAAAGATGAAAATTGAAGAAAATGAAGAATTTCAGATTTCACGAAAAATAAACGTGAAAAATAAGGAAAGCATTCGGAAAAAACGCATAAAACTTCAATTGTTCATAAAATTTCTATCCGAATTCGGAAATACTCTTGTAAAAAGGTTTCTTAGATGGTATACTGAACTTGTGTTTTTGTTAGGTATAGAAATAGTGTAAAGATTTACTCCTTTCGAACCATTAGCAAGAATATGAATAACAAGTGCTATGGCACAAGGAGGAAATGTTCATGGAACAAGGTACAGTAAAATGGTTTAACTCAGAAAAAGGTTTTGGGTTTATCGAACGTGAAGGTGGAAACGATGTATTCGTACACTTCTCAGCAATCCAATCTGAAGGATTCAAAACATTAGAAGAAGGACAAGCAGTTCAATTCGATGTTGAAGAAGGCGCTCGTGGACCACAAGCAGCTAACGTAGTTAAACTATAATTTAAGTTTAAACGATGATACCACCGGTTTTCCGGTGGTTTTTTTATTTTGCCTAATACTTTTTTCAAACGATAAATTTGATTGATTAAAAAGTTAGAATGACTTGTTTAGGGAGAAAATTTTTGGGTCAAAAAATGACAGTGGTAATACTTATGATTGAAGAAAAACGGGAATTATTCCCAAGTTCTTTGAATTGCGCTTTCTTTTGGAGGTATATCAAGTTTTCAGAAAAAAACCAAATAATACCTAAAAAATATGTGAAAATTCAATTGGTTTTTATAGAAATTTTATAAAAATTATGATAAATTTTAAAGGTAAAGAATGCTACGAAATTCACTAAAAAATGGATAGTAAACAATTTGGGAATAGACTAGCATAAAATTACATTGTACATTTACAATTGAATATTTAGAAAGGAAGGAAGAATGTATGAATAAGAAATTACGATCTTTGTTTCAAATCATTGTTCTTTGTTTAGGGATCTTTATCCAACCCTTCGTTGCTCTTACTAAAGTGCACGCCACAGAGTATAATGATGTCATCACTAGTGTTGGTGTGAAAAACAGCTCTGGTGGGGATTTGAATCAAGGATTAGATATTTGGCAAGATTTTCGTCTTACTGCGACTTTCCAACTGCCAGATAACAAAGTGCATGAAGGAGATACGACAACTCTAAGTTTACCATCTGAGATTGCGTTTTCGAATTCGTCAAATATTGAACTTCGAGACGGATCTGGTAACCTTGTAGCTACAGGACAATTAGATGCGGCTAACAAAACAATTACTATACGGTACACTAACTATGTTGAGAACAAGTCTGGTGTTCGTGGAGAGTTTTTTGTTTATGTACGTGTTGATCACAGTGTAGTGAGTCAAGAAAAAAATATTGATGTTAAGGTTACTGTTGGAAGTAAAGTTTTAGTTGCTGGGAGAGTGCGCTATAATGGACCTCCAAAAAGATATGACTCTAAGATTGAAAAGAGTTCATTTCAACAGGCAGGAGACCCAGATAATGTAATTCGTTACAATATTACGGTTAACCGTAATATGGCCAACTATAGTAACGTAACGATTACGGATAAATTCACTTCTCCAAACATTTCATTTTTACCAGATACATTCAAAATCTATAAAGTAGATTGGGTGTGGAATAATGGAGATTGGACTTATCAAAATCTTCGTGATATGACTAGTACGTTGAAACCTAAATTGGTACCAAATGCGAATGGAGATGGATTTACTCTTCCGTTAGGAGATACCAATGGTTTTGGATATATGATTGAGTATCAAGCTAAAGCCAACTATGATTTAGTCGATCGAGAAATTATTACGAATACTGCAAATATGATTTATAATGGCGGACAAACTGAACAGTCTACAAGTTCTCGTGCGTATCAAATTGCAGGAGGGGTTGCAGAAGGGTATGTTTTCACGATTAACATCATAAAGTAGATGAAGCTGGACAACCTTTAGAAGGTGCTAAATTCGAAGTAGTTCGTGATCGTAACCAAGCTGTTGTAGGAACACTTACTACAGGACCAGATGGAAATGCTAGTGTAAATCAATTATTACGTGACAATTATACGATTCGTGAGATTGAAGCTCCTGCAGGGTATGATAAGTTAACTACGGAGATTAAAATTAATCCAACTGATTTTGGAACGGATAAAGCTGTAACGCGCGAAGTCCAAAATAGAAAGACTCCTCCAAGTACGAAGAAAATTACTTTCAGTAAAGTAAACTTAGGCGGAACTGAAATTGCGGATGCTAAAATTCAAATCTTCAAAGGCGAAACTGCAGAAGGTAATCCAGTACAAAGCTGGACATCAGAAGCAGGAAAATCTAAGGAATTAGATTTAGAGCCTGGAACATACACATTCCACGAAGAAGCA
The DNA here is from genome assembly GCF_001807725.1 of Granulicatella sp. HMSC31F03. NCBI lineage: Bacteria > Bacillati > Bacillota > Bacilli > Lactobacillales > Carnobacteriaceae > Granulicatella > Granulicatella sp. HMSC31F03. The sequence continues at coordinate 42,986 of NZ_KV790845.1, forward strand.
GCGCCAACAGGATATCTCAAAGTGACAGACATTACGTTCACAGTAAACCATGATGGAACAGTGACCGTAACAAAAGTCGGCGAGAAAGATTCTAAAGGTGAAGATAATAAAGTAGAAGCTAAAGGTTCAACACTTAAAATCACTGACAAAGACGATGACCTCCCACGTAAGATTACTTTCAGTAAAGTAAACTTAGGCGGAACTGAAATTGCGGATGCTAAAATTCAAATCTTCAAAGGCGAAACTGCAGAAGGTAATCCAGTACAAAGCTGGACATCAGAAGCAGGAAAATCTAAGGAATTAGATTTAGAGCCTGGAACATACACATTCCACGAAGAAGCAGCGCCAACAGGATATCTTAAAGTAACGGATATTACTTTCACAGTTAACAGCGATGGAACAGTGACAGTAACGAAAGTCGGCGAGAAAGATTCTAAAGGTG